>JBJMQK010000187.1:0-4694 GCA_045802735.1 Anaeromyxobacteraceae bacterium
AGAGCGCCCCGGAGTCGAAGGGCCCCCGCTCCCGTGACCCTCACCCCCACCGGCCACCTTGCGCTCCGCCCCGCCGAGCCCGGCGAGGCGCCGGCGCTCGAGCCCGCCGTCGCGCGCCGCATCGAGGCGGCGTTCGCGCGCGGAGAGGGCCACGGGCTCCTGCACCTCGGTGCCGCCGAGGCGCGCACGGCGCTGCCGCCGGCGCTCGCCTTCTGGCGCGACTTCGGGCGGCGCTTCGTCGAGGCGCTGTGCGCGACGCCCGCGCTCGAGGAGGAGCGCGAGCGCGCGGAGGTGCCCGCGCGCGAGGCCGACCTCGAGCGGCACGCGGCCGCCGCGCCGCCCTTCACCGGCGCCGAGTACCTCACGCCCTTCGTGCTGCGGCGGCTCTGGGGCGAGCTGCTCGCGGCGTTCCGGGCCGAGATCGCCCGGGCGGACGGCACGGTCCAGGCCTGGCTCGCGGCGCAGGACGCGGCGTGGAACCTCGTCGGGCGCGTGCACCTCCACCTCGCGGAGAACCCGCGCGACGAGGAGCGCCCGTTCGCCTTCCTCGCCACCTACACCACCGGTCTCACAGCGAAGGGCAAGCCCCAGCACCGCGCGCTCGGCGACGCGCTGCGCACGGCGTCGTCGGAGGCCGACCGGCGGCGCCTCCTCGCGCTCCTCGCCCCGGTGCAGCGCGCTGCAGAGAAGAGCGAGCTCGTGCGCGAGCTCGCGGACGGCGGCGAGCTGTTCGAGCCGCAGGCCTGGACTCCGGAGGAGGCCTATCGCTTCCTGCGGCAGGTGCCGGCGCTCGACGCGAGCGGCGTGGTGGTCCGCGTCCCCGGCTGGTGGAGCGGCGGCCGCCCGCCGCGCCCGCGCCTCGTCGTGAAGATCGGCGACGCCAGGCCCGCCGGCCTCGGCCTCGACGCCCTCCTCGACTTCCAGGCGCGCTTCACCGTCGACGGCGAGGAGATCACGGAAACAGAGCTGCGCGCGCTGCTCGAGGGCGGCGACGGGCTCCGCCTCCTCAAGGGCCGCTGGGTGGAGGTGAACCGCGAGAAGCTCTTCCCGCTGCTCGCGCGCTGGCACGAGGCCGAGCGCAGCGCCGCCGAGGGGCTCTCCTTCGCAGAGGCGATGCGCCTCGTCGCGGGCGCGGGCGTCTCCGGCGACGAGGCGTTCCCCGCCGAGGACCGCGAGTGGGCGGGCGTCGAGCCCGGCGCCTGGCTCACGGAGACCCTCGCCGCGCTGCGCGGCGCGCGCGGCGACGAGCAGGCGGACCCCGGTGACGCCCTGCGCGCCACGCTCCGCCCGTACCAGAAGGACGGCGTGCGCTGGCTCCTCGCGCTCGCGCGCCTCGGCCTCGGCGGGCTCCTCGCCGACGACATGGGGCTCGGGAAGACGGTGCAGGTGCTCGCGCTGCTCCTCCTCCTGAAGCGCACGCGGGCCGTGCCCGGGCCGCACCTCCTCGTCGCGCCGGCCTCGCTCCTCGCGAACTGGAAGGCCGAGGTGGAGCGCTTCGCGCCGTCGCTCCGGCTCCTCGTCGCGCACCCGTCGGCGACGCCGCGCGAGGAGCTCGCCGCGCTCACGCCGGAGGCCCTCGCGCGGCACGACCTCGTCGCCGTGACCTACGCGAGCGTCCACCGCTTCCCCGCGATCGCGCAGGCGCGCTGGGGCGTCGTCGTGCTCGACGAGGCGCAGGCGGTGAAGAACCCGGGCGCGCGGCAGACGCGGGCGGTGAAGGCGCTCGGCGCGCGCGTCCGCCTCGCGCTCACCGGGACGCCGGTCGAGAACCGCGCCGGCGACCTGTGGTCGCTCTTCGACTTCGCGAACCCGGGGCTCCTCGGCTCGGCGAGGGAGTTCGCGGTCTTCCTGAAGCGCCCCTCTCCGTACGGCCCGCTGCGCGAGCTCACGCGGCCGTACCTCCTGCGCCGGCTCAAGACCGACCGCGCCGTCATCGCCGACCTCCCGGAGAAGACCGAGGTGAAGGCCTACTGCGCGCTCACGAGGCGGCAGGCGGCGCTCTACTCCGAGGCCGTCGCCTCGCTCGCGCGCGAAGTGAAGGCGGCGCGCGAGGGAGATCCGATGCGCCGCCGCGGGATCGTCCTCTCGTACCTGATGCGCCTGAAGCAGATCTGCAACCACCCCTCGCAGTGGACGGGCGATGGCGCCTTCGCGCCGGCGGACAGCGGCAAGTTCGCGCGGCTCGCCGAGATCGCGGAGGTCATCGCCTCGCGCCAGGAGAAGGCGCTCGTGTTCACGCAGTTCCGCGAGCTGACGGAGCCGCTCGCGCAGTACCTCGCCGGCCTGTTCGGGCGCGCCGGGCTCGTGCTCTCCGGCGAGACGCGGGTGAAGGACCGGGCGGCGCTCGTGCGCCGCTTCCAGGAGGACGAGGCGGTGCCGTTCTTCGTGCTCTCCCTCAAGGCCGGCGGCACGGGCCTGAACCTCACCGCCGCCTCGCACGTCGTCCACTTCGACCGCTGGTGGAACCCGGCCGTCGAGAACCAGGCGACCGACCGGGCCTTCCGCATCGGCCAGAAGCACCCGGTGCTCGTGCACAAGCTCGTCTGCCGCGGCACGGTGGAGGAGAAGGTCGACGCGATGCTCGAGGAGAAGCGGCAGCTCGCGCGCGACCTGGTGGAAGAGGGGGGCGAGGTGCGGCTCACCGAGCTCGACGACGCCGCGCTCTTGCGGCTCGTGTCGCTGGATCTGCGGGCTGCCGCCGCGGACCGCTGAGGCCCCGGCCCCGTTCGCCCTACGGCTGCGCCATCCAGCGCTTCAGCGCCGGGACCGTGCGCTTCGCCCATCGCGGCGCGGCCCGCTCCTCGAGGAAGGCCGCCACGAGCGCGTCCACGAGGCGCGAGAGCTGCCCCGCGAGGAAGAGCCGCTCGAGGACGCGGTCGTCGTCCTCCTCCGCGACGACCTCCGGGAGCTTCGCCGCCCGGACGGCGAGGTGCTCGGCGTCGAGGGTCGCCTCGTAGACCTTCTCGTCGTCGCCCGCGCCGTGGGTGAAGCGGAGCCTCGCCTGGTGCACGAGGAGCCCGGCGTCGAGGGCCCGCCGCACCTGCGGCGCGTACGGCGCGTCGACGCCGCGCGCGGTCAGCTCCGTCACGTCGCCGGCGATGCCGCGGAGCGTGATCCGCCCCGTGAAGAGCACCGCGGTCCCGGCGCCCTCCACCTCGACGAGCGGGTCGCCCGACTCGGAGCGCCACAGGAGCCAGGTGAGGAGCTCGCGGCCGAGCCACGTCCGGCCCCGCAGCAGCTCCTCGCGCGCCTTGTCGCGCTCGACCTCGGCGGCATCGCGGTCGTCCGCCTGCGTCGCGACGCCGTCCACGCCGGCGTCGCCGCGCAGGAACGCCGCCTCGGCCCTCGCCTCGTCACGGTGCGCCACGCGCCGCCTCCTTGCCGCCGAGCGGGGCGAGCCCGGCGAGCGCCGCCGTCGGCGCGAGCGCCGCGTCGGGGAGCTTTGCGCGCGCCGCGGTCGCGCCCACCGAGACGGGGTGGAGCGCCACGCCGAAGACCTCCTCCATCGCGGCCGAGATCTCGTCGACGACCTTGCGCGACGTCGCCCAGACGGCCACCTCCCCGGTGGCGAGGTTCCAGCCCACGTCGAGCACCTTCGACGACGGCTCCGCGCGCTGCCTCAGGAGCTGCACGATCTCCCCCTTGCGCGCGGCCTTCTCGCGGCGCCCGGGGGGACGGCCCTTCTCCGCCGCGAACGCCGCGGCCCAGCGGCTCACCTCCGTCTTCACCGCCTTCGCCGCGACCTTGAGCTGGTCGATCCGCCACGCGAAGAGCGCGTGCTCGCCGTGAAAGAGCCCGCCCTCGAAGCCGGTCGCGTCGTGGTCCTCCAGCTCGACGAAGCCCGCGGCCCGGTCGTCCTCCGGCTTCCTCGCCTCGAGGGGCTGGAACGCCTTCTTGCGGAGCCCGCGGGTGAGCCAGCGCTTCGCGTCCGGGCGCGCACCCGCCGGCTCGGACCGGAAGCGCGCGAAGGAGACGGCACCACTCTGGACGGGCATGGGGGGCGCACGATGGTGTGAGACGGGGCCGCTCGTCAAGCGCGCGCTCGGAGGCCTCGCGCCGCGCCCGCGGAGGAGCGGCAGCGGAGGGAGATGGGGTAGAAGACGGGGCGATCCGCCGCTACCCTGGAGCGCGACGCCGTGCCCTACGGACGATACGACGACGACGGCGGCGCCTTCCCCCGCTACGTCTCCGCCGAGGAGCGTCGCAAGCTCGCGGCGCGCGCGCTCGCGCGGTTGCGGAAGGAGGGGATGGACCCGCAGCCGGTGTGCGTCACGACGCGCGAGCTCGCGACCACGTTCTGGGGAAGGGCGTGGTGCGACAACCTCGAGGCGTACGCCGATTACGCGAGCAGGCTCCCGCGCGGGCGGTCCTACCTCAGGAACGGCTCCGTGCTCGACCTGCGCATCGCGACCGGCGAGGTGAAGGCGCTCGTCTCGGGGAGCGAGGTGTACGAGGTGGCGATCGCGATCGCCACGCTCCCCGCCGCGCGCTGGGCGGCGGTGCGGAAGCGCTGCGCGGGGCGGATCGCCACCGTGGTCGAGCTGCTCTCGGGCAAGCTCTCCGGGGCCGTGATGGAGGTGCTCTGCGACCGCGACCGCGGCCTCTTCCCCGCGCCCGCCGACATCGAGCTCGACTGCTCCTGCCCCGACGGCGCGCGCCTCTGCAAGCACGTCGCAGCCGTGCTCTATGGCGTG
>JBJMQK010000188.1:0-4706 GCA_045802735.1 Anaeromyxobacteraceae bacterium
GAAGAGGCGCCCGCCGACGTCCTGTCGCGGGTACCCTTGCCGGGGCGCGCGGACCGTCGCCACCCTTCGTGGACGCCTGTTGACTCAAAGGAAACGACCGATATGAACGTCCGCTCGCTCCGCGCCATCGCCGCCGCGACGCTCGTCCTCGCCGCCGCGGCTGCGCGCGCCGAGGAGGAGGAGAGCGTCCTCGACCGCCCGCCCGACAAGGACGCCTGGCCGACCGAGCTGGTGCGGCGGCCGCTGACGCTCGCGCAAGGGATGTTCGAGCTCACGCTCCCCGTGAATGCCAACCTCGCACCGGGGGCGGTCGGCGAGCCGGTGTTCGTGAACCCCAGCCTCTACTATGGCGTGACGCCGAACGTCACGGTCGGCGTGCGCCACTTCGTGGGGCTCTGCGTCACGGGGTCCTCGAACGGCTGCGGCGACGTCTACGACGACGTGAGCGTCGACTCGATCTGGTCGTTCGTCCGCGAGCAGAACACCGACGTCGCGCTCGGCGCCGCGCTCAACGCCTCGCACCTCGATCCGGTCACGCTGAACGCCGAGATCCGCCTGGCCGCGCGCTACCGCATGGGGTCGGTCGCCGCGGTGACGGTCGCGCCTCAGCTGAACCTCGGCCTCACCGAGCGCGACACCCAGGCGACCATCGTGGGGACAAACGCGACGACGGCGTCCGGGAACCGCGAGGTCCTCACCATCCCCGTGACGCTCCAGGTCCAGGGCACGGACCGGCTCGCGGTGGCGGTGTCGACCGCGATCGCCGGCCCGCTCGACCCGCAGGTGGGTGGGTTCGGCGACTCCTACACCATCCCGCTCGCCGCAGAGGTCGACTACGCGGTGACGAACATGTTCGACCTCGGCGCGAACTTCTCGTTCACGAACCTGGCCGGCAAGAACTCGACCTCGGACGCCCGCTTCGGGAAGGTGTTCGCCCGCGCCCGCTTCTAGGCGCGAGCCCGCGCGCGCAGCGACGCCTCGGGCTCGATCGCGTCCGGGTCGAGGAAGGCCTCGATCTCGTGGCGCCGGCGCATCGTGTCGGCGTGGCCGAGGTCCATGAGCCGGTTCACGTACTCCGGCTCGAAGGCGAGGTAGCTGAGCAGGTCGGAGCCAGTCTCGCCGGTCGCGCCGATCCCCTTGAGGAGATAGCGGAGCATGCGCGGGAAGCGGTGGTACTGGTCGGCCGCGAGCGTGCCGAGGTCCTGCGACGGGCGCAGCACGAGCGTCGGGATGCTGCGGAGCGGCTGCGAGGCGGTGCCGCGCTGCTCCGGCGGGATGAAGTCGAGCGTGCGGTTCACGCGGTCGAGGCGCTCGACGTCGGCCTCGAGCGAGTCGAGGAACACGGCGTTGAGCAACACGCCCGCGATCTCGGACGGGGCGAGGTAGTCGCGGCGCGCCGCGCGCGCGCGGTCGGGCGCCAGGTCGACGGGCGGGACGTTCTGCACCCCGACCGCGATGATGCGCTCGGCGCCGAGGTGGATGGCGGGGGAGAGCGGCGAGTTCATGCGCACGCAGCCGTCGCCGTAGAAGAAGCCCTTGATGCGCACCGGCGGGAAGAAGATGGGGATCGCCGCCGACGCGAGGATGTGCGGGAGGCGCAGGCGCTCGCGCGCGCCGACGCGCGTGCGCCGCGACCACGGCTGGATGTCCTTCGCGCCGTCGAAGAAGCTGACGGCGAGGCCGGTGGCGTAGCTCGTGGCGGAGACCGCGACGCCCCGCAGGTACCCCGCGCGGATGAGGTGCGAGATGCGCGCGACGGGGAGGCTCTCGCGCAGGAGGTCGGCGAGCGGCGCAGTGTCGAGGAGGTAGTTGATCCGCGTCGAGCCGAGCACGCCGCCCGACGACAGGTCCTTGATCCAGCGCGAGCCGATCGAGAACAGCCCGCGCGCGTCGGTGCGGTAGACGCGGTCGGGCGAGAGCGCGCGCCAGATGTCGGCGAGCCGCGCGGCCGCGACCGGGAACTCGTCGGCGCCGGCCGCGATCGAGGAGGCGTTGATCGCGCCCGCCGAGACGCCGGCCATGACGCGGAACGGCGACGGGCCCGAGCCGCGGATCTCGGCGAGCGCGAGGAGCGCGCCCACCTGGTAGGCGGCGCGGGCACCTCCGCCCGTGAGCACGAGTCCGACGTCTCCCACGCGCCGGGAGCGTATCATTGCGGCGATCCCGCCGGGAGCGACGCCGTGCGGCGAGTCGCCGCGGGCCCCGGCGAGAACAGCTCCGCCATCGCGAGCGCGAACGCCGGCCCGCGCGCCTCGTCCTCGTGCTTGAAGTACACGAACGCCTCCTCCCACGGCTGAGCAGTGATGTGCGCCGCCCACGCGCGGAGCCTCGCCGCCGTGTAGCGCGCACGCCGCAATCTAAAATACCCAAAACGAGCAGTCCGTGCGCCAGGCGTCGTCGCTTCGTCCGTGTCGGCGACGCACAGCGCCGCGCCGCGGGCGCTGAGCGCCGCGTACACGGCGTCGTCGTGCCAGGAGGCGTGCCT
Source organism: Anaeromyxobacteraceae bacterium (assembly GCA_045802735.1). Taxonomy (GTDB): domain Bacteria; phylum Myxococcota; class Myxococcia; order Myxococcales; family Anaeromyxobacteraceae; genus Anaeromyxobacter_A. The sequence continues at coordinate 2,486 of JBJMQK010000188.1, forward strand.
GAACTCGAACGCCGCACGGCGAGCGGGTGGGAGCGCGTCGAGGAAGGCCTCCAGCAGGGGCAGGTCGCGCTTGACCGTCGGTGGGAGCTGGTAGAGCACCGGACCGAGCGTCGGCCCGAGCGCGGCGGCGGCGCGGTCGAATGCGGCGACCAGGGCAACGCAGTCGCGCAGGCGCTTCACGTGCGTGATGCGCCGCGGCGCCTTCAGCGCGAAGACGAACCCCCGCGGCACCTGCGCGCGCCAGGCCGCGAGCGCGTCGGCGGTGGGCATCCGGTAGAAGGTCGCGTTCGCCTCGACGGTCGCGAGGCGGCTCGCGTAGTGGGCGAGCATCGCGCGTGCGGGGAGCTTCTCCGGATAGAATTTGCCCTTCCACGCTGCGTAGCTGAAACCGCTCGTTCCGGTCCGTACCCGCACGCCTTTTGGCGTAACGCGCCGCGATGCGGTGCGCCATCCACCCACAGCCGGAGCCGATGTCGGAGGACCCGTCCGGGATGACGGCCTCGTCCACGACGCGCGTATGTTCTCCGGCCGCGTTTCACCAAGGACCGTTCACCCAAGGAGGAGAGATGTCCCGCGTCGCCCTCGCCCTCGCCGTTGCCGTCGCGCTCGCCGCCCCGCCCCTCGCCGGCGCGCAGACGCCGTGGGACCTCGGCAAGAAGGCGGTGGGCCAGGCCGCGAGCGGGAAGCTCGAGAAGGAGATCAACAAGCGCCTCCTCGACGAGAGCCGGAAGAACCAGTGCAGCTTCAAGTCGGACTCCGACGAGCTCGACCCCGGGTGCGACCCGAAGGCGAAGCGCCTCGCGAACGCGATCGTGGACGCGAAGAAGCGGCTCGAGAAGGCGGGCGTGCGCAGCTTCAAGTTCGAGGTGTCGGGCCACACCGACTCGTCGGGCTCCGCCGACCACAACAAGGACCTGTCGAAGCGCCGCGCCGAGCGGATGAAGAAGGAGCTCGTGGCGAAGGGCCTCCCCGACGGCGACGTCGTCGCGGTGGGCCTCGGCTCCGAGCGCCCGCTCGTGAAGCCCGACGACACGCCCGCGAAGAAGAAGAAGAACCGCCGCTACGAGGTCCAGCTCCGGCTGTAGAGCGAGGCCCGATGGCCGGCGCCGCGCCCCCGCTGTTCGAGCTCGCGGGCGCGGTGAAGCGCCACGGCGGCGCCGTCGTGCTCGGCCCGATCGACCTCGCCGTGCCGCGCGCCCGGACGCTCGCCGTCGTCGGTCCGAGCGGCGCGGGGAAGTCCACCGTGCTGAAGCTCTTCCTCGGGCTCTCCCCGCCCGACGCCGGTGAGGTGCGCTTCGACGGCGCGCCGCTCGCGAGCTTCGACCCGCTGTCGCTCCGGCGCCGCGTGGGCTACGTCGTGCAGGGCGGCGGGCTCTTCCCGCACCTCACCGCGGCGGGAAACGCCGCGCTCGTGGCGCGCTGGCTCCGCTGGGACGACCGCCGCATCGCGGCGCGCCTCGGGGAGCTCTCGGATCTGGCGCGGCTCTCGCCCGCGCTCCTGGGGCGCTACCCGGCGCAGCTCTCCGGCGGGCAGGCGCAGCGCGTCGCGCTGGTGCGCGCGCTCATGCTCGACCCCGAGGCGCTGCTCCTCGACGAGCCGCTCGGCGCGCTCGACCCCGTGACCCGGGCCGAGCTGCAGGACGACCTGCGCACCGCGTTCGCCCGCCTCGCCAAGACGGTCGTCCTCGTCACGCACGACCTCGGCGAGGCGGGCTTCCTCGCCGATCGCATCGCCGTCCTGCGCGACGGGCGGACCGCGCAGGAGGGCTCGATCGACGACCTCGTGCGAAGGCCCGCCGACGCGTTCGTCGAGCGCTTCGTGAACGCGCAGCGCTCGGCCCGCGACGTGCTGCGGGAGCGGGCGTGACGATGGGTGAACGCAGCGCCGGCCGCCTCCCGCGGGCGCTCGCCGCGGCCCTCGCGCTCGGGCTCGCGCTCACGCTCGGCCTGGGAGGGGCCGCCTCGGCCGCCGCCGGGCCGCCGCCGCTCCGCGTCGGCTCGAAGAAGTTCACCGAGTCGGTCATCCTCGGCGAGCTCGTCGCGCAGCTCGCGGCCGGGGCGGGCGCCGGCGCCCGGGTGGAGCACCGGCGGGAGCTGGGCGGCACGCGCGTGCTCTGGGACGCGCTCCTCGCCGGCGACATCGACGTCTATCCCGAGTACACGGGGACGCTCGCGCAGGAGCTCGTTCCCGGCGCGGGCGACCTCCGCGAGCGGGTCGAGC
>JBJMQK010000231.1:0-6043 GCA_045802735.1 Anaeromyxobacteraceae bacterium
CCCGCCGGCTTCGCCGGCGGGGCGGGGCGGCACGCCCCGTGGCTAACGATTCAGCGCCGTGAACCGCGCCTGCCCGGGGGCGACGCCGTTCGACGACCAGGCGATCGCGTCGAGCACCAGCGTCACGGAGTCCGTCGAGAAGGACAGCACCGAGGCCGGCGCCGTCGCGAGCGGGGTCCAGGCGAAGCCGTCGGGCGACGTCTCCCAGAAGATCGTCCCCGCCGCCTCGCGGATGCGCCACTGCTGGTGCGCGGCGGCCGAGAACCGCACGGAGCCGATGCTCGTCGCGGAGTCCCCCGACGCGTGGAACGCCTCGAGCGTGCCCGACTCCAGCCAGAAGCCGAAGTACTCGGTCGCGCCGAGGTCGCCCGGCGCGGCGAGGCGGAAGTGCTGGTTCGCCGGCGCGCCCGCCGAGACCGTCCCGGCGATCTTCACGTGCACCGACGAGCCGGTGAGCCGGTAGGTGGCCGCGGTCGTGACCATCGCGCCGGACGGGGCGGCCGGCGTCACGCTCAGTACGCCTCCCGACGCCGACGCACCGCTCCCGGCGGAGAAGGACAGGACCGACCAGCGCGACGGGTCGAGGCCGGGCCCGGTGAACGGGTCGACGAGCGTCTCGATGAGCGGGTCGGACCCCGGTGGCGGAGGAGGTGGCGGAGGGGGCGGTGGAGGCGGCGGTGGAGGCGGCGGCGGCGGCGGCGGTGGAGGCGGCGGCGGCGGCGGGTCCGGGTTCGGCGCAACGCCAGCGGCGACCCGCGCGACCGAGATCTCCGCGTCGAGCCCGTACACGCACGGCACGGCCGGCGCGCTCGTCGGCAAGGACTCCGCCGCCGTCGGGTAGGCCATGAAGCGCGCGGAGCCGTCGAGGACCTGGAACGTGCCGAAGCCGCTCGAGAGCTGGTACGAGCGCAGCTCGTACGCCGCGCCGCTCACGATCGGGTGGTTCACGCAGACGAACAGGTCGCCGCCGCGCAGCGTGATCGCGGGCTGGAGCGCCCAGTCGGAGCCGTCGTCGACGAGCTTCCTCGGGCCGAAGGAGACCCCGTCGAAGTGACGGTAATAGAGCTGCTCGAAGTAATCCTTGTAGACGACGTGCAGCCCGCCGCTCCCGTCGGCGACCGCGTTCATCGCAGCGCCGTGGTAGATGGGATCGCCGTCGGGGAACGCGTCGCGCGGCCCGCTCCACACGCCGAGCGAGTCGCCGTCACGGCGCGTCATCATGTGCGCGGGCTCACCCCAGATGTACTGACCCCAGATGACGACGAGCTGACCGCCCGTCGCGATGAGGCGCCCCCCGGCGAGCGCAGGCACGTGCGCGAGGTCGGGCTGCGCGGAGAACGTCGCGCCACCGTCGTCGCTCACCCACAGCCGCGCGGTGTCGCCGCAGCTGTCGCACGCGTCGCGGAGCCACGCCTGCACCCAGATGCGCCCGAACGAGTCGCGCGCGAGCGTGGCGCGGTGAAACGCTCGACCCGGCGGCGGCGATGCGACCGCGACGAGTGGACCCGGCGCCCAGCCGCCGGCCCCGTCGTGGCGCCACCACTGGAAGAGGACCCTCCGCCCCGGGTCGAGGCCGCTCTGCGGGAACCCCGTCGCGGTCGTGTCGAACGAGTACACCGCGGCGACGTCGTCGCCGAAGACCGCGAGGTCCGCGACGAGGTGATCGTCGGTGAAGAGGATGGGGCGGTAGAAGCTCCACGACGCGCCCCCGTCGTCGCTCCGCCAGAACCCGAGCCCGGGCGGAGCGCCGCCCGGCATGGGGATGTGCTCCGTCTGGACCGCGAGGAGGAACGTCGGCGGCCGCCCCGCGGGGGCGACCTGCACCAGGTGCCGCTGCGAGACGGTCGACAGCGCCTGCGCGCCCCCGACCTGTGCGATCGACTGCGGCCCCTGCGCGGCGGCGCGCCCCGCGCAGAGCGCTGCCACGGCGACGAGCGCCCGCGTACCGCGTCCTGTCATGTCGTCCCCCCCGCCGCGCTCGCGCGCGGCCCCTCGGGAACGCTGGGCATGGCGCCCGCGCGCGCCAATCACTCCCGGTCAATGGCGGCGGCGGCGCCCCGGTTGTCTCGATCTCAGCCGGGCAGCGCGGCGAGGATCTTCTGCATCCGCCAGACCACGTGCTCGCACCGCGCGAGGCGCTGCACCGCGGTGCCGGTCTCGGCGAACCCCAGGCGGTCCCAGAAGCGACGCGCAGCGGGGTTCACCTGCTGGACGACGAGTCCCACCTCGCGGGCGCCGCGCGCGGCGGCCCACGCCTCGAACGCGCGGTAGGCGCCGGCGCCGATCCCGCGGCCGCGCTCCTCCGGGGCGAGGAGGAGGAGCCCGACCCACCAGGCCCCGCGCGCGGGGTAGCCGCCGATCACGTCGAGGAGCCCCGCGAGGCGCGCCCCGTCGGCGGCGACGAGGCCCACGATGCAGCGCTCGTCGTAACAGGACGGCAGGTCCCGGAAGAGCCGCGCCGCCTCGTCGGCGCGCGGCGGCTCCCCCTCGACCATCGCCTGGAACTCGGCGCAGCGCTCGAGGAGGTCCTGCACGAGCGCCGCATCGCGCAGGACGAGCGCCGCGGTGTGGAGGCCCGGCACCTCGAACGGCGCCTGATTCACGGCTGGAACACCAGCGGCAGCCCACCCTTCCCTCCGCCGACGATGACGATCTTCGCGTTCGTGCTCGCCGCGAGGCGCTCCGTCGCCTCGATCCCCTTGTACGAGAGGTACTCGCTCGTGAGGCCCTGGCGGACGATGCTCTGGTACTTCGCGATGCCCTCCGCCTCGATCTGCTTGCGCATCGCCTCCTGCCGCTCCTTGTCGAGCGTGAAGCGCATCTTCTGGGAGCGCTGCTCCTCGGCGAGCTTGTCGGAGATGGCGTTCTTGATGGTGTCGGGAAGCTCCACGTCGCGCACCAGGATCGCCTCGACCACGACGTGCTTGCCCTCGAGGGCCCGGAGCACCTCGTCGTGGATCTGGCGCTCGATCTCCTCGCGCTTCGTCGAGTAGATCTCCTCCGGCGCGTACCGCCCGAACACCTTGCGCGCCTCCGACCGCACCACCGGCCCGACGACGATGTCGGCGTACTGCGGTCCGACCTGCGTCTGGAGCTCGAACAGCTCCTCCGGCTTCGGCCGGAACCGCACGCTCGCCTCCACGCGGATGGCGAGGCCGTTGTTGGAGAGCACCGAGAGCTGCTCCTTCAGCTCGTGCACGCGCAGGTCGTACGGGATGATGCCGTTCCACAGCGGCATGAGGTGCATCCCCTCGCCGAGGAGCTTGTGACTCGTCCCGCCGCCGAGCGTCTCGAAGACGAGGGCGCGGTTCCCCGAGTCGACGACGGGGCAACGACACCCCGCGAGGAAGGGTGCCGAGGCGAGGAGGAGCTGAGCCGTGATGAGCGCGCGGCCGCGCGCGCGTGGGTCCCTGTTCATCCGCGGAGCTTAGACCGTCGCGCCGGTGGTGTCGCGCGCGCCGCCGCCGCGTCAGCGTTCGCCGCCACCGGACGCGAGCGCCTCGAGCACGGCGGCGGGGCGGTTCGTGATGAGGGCGGCGACCCCGAGCGCGGCGAGGCGGCGCGCCTCCACCGGATCGTCCACGGTCCAGGTGTTCACCGCGAGGCCGCGGTGCGCCCACGCCGCGGCGTGCTCGGCCGTGACGAGCCGGTGGTGGGGGTGGACGGCGGTCGGCCGCGCGATCGCGATCCCTGCCCAGGCGCGCGCGCGCCAGCCGCGCTCCGCCGAGAACAGCAGGCCCGCCGGGACGCCCGGCGCGGCGAGGCGGAACGCCGCGAGGAGCACCGGGTCGAACGACGACGCGACCACCCGCTCCTCGGCGCCCGCCTCGCAGACCACGGCCGCGACCACCCTGGCGAGGGCGAGATCGGGCAGGCCGCTCGACTTCAGCTCGACGTTCACGACCGCGCGCGGCAGCGCGTCGAGCACCTCGGCGAGCGTCGGGATGCGCTCGCCGGCGAAGCGCGACCCCTTCCACGCGCCGGCGTCGAGGCGGCGCAGCGCGCCGAGGCTGGCCGACGAGAGGCGCAGCGCCTCGCCGCACGTCCGCCCGGTGTCCGCGTCATGGTGGACCACCACCTCGCCCGTGCCGCAACGCCACACGTCGAGCTCCACGCCGTCGGCGCCGCGCTCGACCGCGAGCGCGAACGCCGCGAGCGTGTTCTCCGGTGCGTCCGCGCTCGCGCCGCGGTGTCCCAGGACGAGGGGGCGCCCGCTCGGGGGGTCGCCTCGGGAGAGGTCGTGCATGCGTGTCAGCCTTGCGCCTCGTGAGCGAACCGGTAGGATGAACGCACTATGATGGGACTGCGACTGCCGGAACTGCTGATCATCCTCGTCGTGCTGCTGCTCGTGTTCGGCGCGAACAAGATCCCGCAGCTGGGCGACGCTCTCGGCAAGGGTATCCGCAATTTCAAGAAGGCGTCGACCGATAACGACGACACGATCGACGTCTCGCCGAAGGACGAGCAGGCACAGCTCCCGACCGGCTCGCAGGCCGCGGCGTCGGCGCAGCAGAGCACGGTACAGCCGGCGCAGTCGAAGAAGGCCTAGCGCTCCTCCTCACCCTGGGCCGACCCGCCGCGGAGCGCCTCGCGCCCGCGGCGTTTCTTCATCTGGACGAGCCGCGCCGCCGCGGCGCGCACGAGCGGGTGCAGCGTCCCGTCGTCCGCGATCGACGCGAGGTCGGCCGCGGTGAGGCGCGGCAGCAGCTTCGTCGCGAGCGCCGGCTCGGCGTAGGGGTTCTGCGCGACCGCGCGCAGCACGGCGGGCGCCCGCCGCCACCGCTCGTGGGCCGCGACGGCACGGAGCGTCTCCGGACGGCAGGGACGCCGCGCCGCGATCCGCACCGCCTGCGCCTCCGTGAGCCGCGGGTTCCGCACCAGCTCGCGGACCACGTCGGGCTCGCCGCCCGCGGCGAGGCGCGCGAGGAGGTCGGGGTCGCGCGCCCCGCGCGCGAGCGCCTTCTGGTGGCCGAGCGTCACGCCGGCGAGCGCGCGGTCCGGGGCGGGCTTCCTGTCGTGCCAGGCCCGGCGCGGGGGCGCTGCGACGAGGAGCGCCCGCGCCTCCTCGAGCCCGCCCTCGACCGCGGCGGCATAGATCGCGGCGAGGTGATCGTACGCGAGCGCCCCGGGCGCGAGGAGCGCATGCCCGAACGCAGTCGCGAGCGTCGGATCGCCCTCCACGGCGAGGGCGACCGCGGCGGCGAGGAGCAGGGCGGCGTCCGCCGGCGCCGCGGCCGCGAGCGCGCGCGCCGCCGCGCCCGTCCGCATGGCCCCCTCCTCGAGCGCCGCGAGCTGGCGCGCCACCGCGCGGGCACGCTCGAGCGAACCGGGCTCGCGCTGGTCACTCACCGTGGATGCGGCTCCGGTGCCGCCGCGGCGGCCGCGGCCCGCACCTCGACGCGGCGCAGGTCGGGGGGGACGTCGGCGAGCACGACGGCGAATGGAGCGCGCGCTCCGGGCGCGAGCCGCGGCGAGGCGCCCGCGACCGCGGCGCGCCGCAGCGCAGCGGCGCCCTCGGCGGTCCCGGCGGCGTACACCTCCTCGGCCGGGGGCACCGCGCCCGCGAGCGCGTCGCCGCGCGCCACGGCCTGATCGCCATCGACGAGCTCGACCGAGACGCGCACCGGACCTTCGCTCCCGGCGCGGGCCGCGACCGTCCCGCGCACGACGACGACCTGCGGGCCGGCGGCGGTGTCGTAGACGCCCGCGCGCGCCTGCACCGTGAACGGTGCCGCGGCGGTGCCCGCGGCGCCACCGCGGCCGAGCGTGGAGAAGCCCGCGCCTCGCCCGGCTCCGCGCGCGAGGAAGATCGCCGCGGCGAGGCCGAGGAGGAGGACGAGCGAGAGCGTGCTCTCGACGGCGCGCGCGGCGCGTCCGCGGGGTTCGCGCGGACGCGGACCGCGTTCTGGCGCGGACCGCGGCACCGGTGTCACCGCCGGCCGCGGCGTTGCATCTCCGTTCGGTTCGCCGTGAGCGGAGCGCAGCGGAGTCGGAGGGCGCGGCGCAGCGCTCACGTCCGGGATCGCGGTATCGGGCACCGCAT
>JBJMQK010000344.1:0-9015 GCA_045802735.1 Anaeromyxobacteraceae bacterium
AGGACCTGGAGGGGATCGCGGAGGCGCTGGTGCCGAGGCGGTGAGGGGCTGCAGTTGACTCCCCACCCCCGCCTTCCTTACGTTCCGCCCCCGATGTCCGACCTCGTCTCCCTCGGCGGCCGCGAGCCCGCCCGCCCGGCCGCCGCCCCGGGCCCCGCCCCGCGGAAGGTGTTCGTCCACACCTTCGGCTGCCAGATGAACGAGTCGGACTCCGACCGGATGGTGGAGCTCCTCGGGCGGCACGCCTTCGCCCGCGCCGCCACCCCCGACGACGCCGACCTCATCCTCCTCAACACCTGCGCCGTGCGCGAGAAGGCGGAGCAGAAGCTCCTCTCGGCGCTCGGGCGCTACCGGGAACACAAGGCGCGGCGCGGCGCGCTGCTGGCGGTCGGCGGCTGCGTCGCGCAGCAGGAGAAGGAGCGCCTCCTCGCCCGCGTGCCTTACCTCGACTTCGTCTTCGGCCCGGACAACATCGCGCGGCTCCCGGAGCTGGTCGAGCGCGCCCGCACCGAGCGCTTCGCCGAGACCGGCTGGATGTCCTCGGAGGAGTACGTCTTCCCCCGCGCCGACCCGGAGTCCGCGCGCGGCCGCGCCACCGCCTTCGTCACCGCGATGAAGGGCTGCGACAACGTCTGCTCGTTCTGCATCGTCCCGCACACGCGCGGCCGCGAGGTCTCGCGGGCCTACCCCGAGGTCGTCGCCGAGTGCGCCGCGCTCGCCGCCGTGGGCGTGCGCGAGGTGACGCTCATCGGCCAGAACGTGAACTCGTACGCGGGCGGCTGCACCTTCGCGGAGCTGTTGCGCCGCACGATCGCCGTCCCGGGCGTGGAGCGCGTCCGCTTCACGACGAGCCACCCGCACGACCTCTCGGACGCGCTCGTCGCGGCGTTCGCCGACGAGCAGCGGGTGATGCCGCACTTCCACCTGCCGGTGCAGTCGGGGTCGGACGCGGTGCTCGCGCGGATGCGGCGCGACTACGGCGTCGCCGAGTACATGGTCCGCTTCGAGAAGCTCCGCGCCGCGCGCCCGGGGATCGCCATCACGACCGACTTCATCGTCGGCTTCCCCGGCGAGACCGACGACGACTTCGAGGCCTCGCTCGCGCTCCTCGCCCGCGCGCGCTTCGACAACTCCTTCTCCTTCGTCTACAGCCCGCGCCCGCACACCGGGGCGGCGAAGCGGCTCGGGTCCGCGCCGGAGTGGCAAGAGGTCCCCCACGACCTCGCCATCGCCCGCCTCGAGCGGCTGCAGGCGCTCCAGCGGCGGATCTCCTCCGAGGTGATGGCGGGCCAGCTCGGCAAGGTCGTCGAGGTGCTCGTCGAGGGCGACGCCGACGCCGAGGGACGGCGCTTCGGGCGGACGCCCGAGAACCGCGTCCTGCACTTCGACGGCGACGCCACCTCCGCCCCCACGGGCGCGCTCCTCCGCGCCCGGGTCACCCGCGCGCACGCGAACTCGCTCTCCGGCGAGATCGTGGGTCCGGCGTGACCTCTTCGCGCGGCGTGCGGCTCGCCGCCTGGGCCGCCGTCGGCGCGTACCTGGTGCTCATCTTCTATCTCTCGTCGCAATCGGACCCGCTCCCGGACCTCACCTTTCGCGTCTGGGACAAGGCGCTCCACGCGACGGAGTACGGCGGCCTCGGCGCCCTCCTCTCGCTCGCGCTCCTCGCGAGCGGCGTGGCGCCGCGGCGAGCGCTCTTCATCGCGGCGCTCGGAGCGAGCGTCTACGGCGCCACCGACGAGGTCCACCAGGCCTTCGTGCCGAACCGCTCGTCGGACGTGCGCGACTGGGCCGCGGACACGGTCGGCGGTGCGCTGGGCGTCGCAGCCGTGGCCATCTCCTTGCGGGTACGGGGAGCGCGGGCTAGCATCCCGCGTTCCCCGGGCGAGGTGCCTTGAGATGGCGATCATCCGCCCTTTCGGCGGCAAGACTCCCAAGGTCCACGCGTCGGCGTTCGTCGTCGAGGACGCCGTCGTGGTGGGCGACGTCGAGATCGCCGAGGACGCCTCGGTGTGGTTCGGCTCGGTGCTGCGCGGCGACGTCCACTTCATCCGCGTCGGCGCGCGCACGAACATCCAGGACCTGTCGGTCGTCCACGTCACCGGCGGCGCGCACCCGACGATCGTGGGCGAGGACGTCACGGTGGGTCACCGGGTGGTGCTGCACGGCTGCACCGTGAAGGACCGCTGCCTCATCGGGATCGGCGCCGTGGTGATGGACGGCGTCGTGGTCGGCGAGGAGTCGATCGTCGGCGCGGGCGCGCTCGTGCCGCCCGGCATGGTCGTCCCGCCGCGCACGCTCGTGCTCGGCGCGCCGGCGAAGGTGAAGCGCGCCCTCTCCCCCGAGGAGATCGCGTACTTCAGGCGATCGGCCGAGAGCTACGCCGCGCGCGCGCGCCAGTACCGCGACGAAGGCTGGTCGTCGCGATGACGGCGCTCGAGGGGCTGGCGCGGGCGTCGCTGTTCGAGGGCTTCACCGAGACCGGGCTCAGGATCTTCGCCGCCATCGCCGTGGAGCGCGCGCTCGCGCCCGGGGCCTCGCTGTTCGCCGAGGGCGAGGTCGGCGAGGCGCTCTTCGTCGTGAAGTCGGGCGCGCTGCGGCTCGTGTCGGCGGGGCGCGAGGCCGCCCTCGTCGGCGCCGGGGAGCACGTGGGCGGCGTGGCGCTGCTCGCGCCCACGGTCCACCTCGTGTCGGCGGTCGCGGCGGTCCCGACCGAGCTCATCGAGATCGGGCGGCGCGCCTTCTTCAAGACGGCGCAGGAGAAGCCGCAGGCCTGCCTCAAGCTGTCGCTCCTCGTCGCGGCGGAGCTCGCGAAGCGCTTCGAGGAGAGCCAGGTGCTCCTCCGCGAAGCGCTCGCGCGCGCCACCGAGGGAGCGCGGGGCTAGGCGATGCTGCAGCGGCTCGTCGATCTCCTCGGGGAGCGCTCCCTCGACGTCGGCTACGTCTTCGTCTTCGGCGTGCTGGTCCTGTGCGGCTTCGGCTTCCCCATGCCCGAGGACGTGGTGCTCGTCACGGGCGGCGTGCTCGCCTGGATGGAGTCGCCGCTCGAGACGATCACGGTCGGCGACATGGTGCGCGACCCCGGCCTCCAGCACATGGTGCTCGTGGGGCTCGCCGGCATCCTCGCCGGCGACTCGGTGATCTACTGGCTGGGGCGGCGCCTCGGCGTGCGGGTGGCGGAGTTCCGGCTGCTGCGGCGGCTCGTCCCGCCGGAGAAGCTCGAGGAGGTCGAGAAGCGGCTGCGGCGGCGCGGGAAGCTCGTGGTGGTGCTGGCGCGCTACCTGCCCGGCCTGCGCGCGCCGACCTACTTCACCGTGGGGCACTCGCGGCTCCCGTACTGGCAGTTCCTCCTGTTCGACGGCCTCGCCGCGCTCGTCTCGGCGCCGCTGTGGGTGTGCCTCGGCTTCTGGTTCGGCGACGACATCGGGCGCGCCGCGCGCGAGGCGACGCGCTTCGGCCACTTCATCCTCGCCGCCGTCGCCGTCATCCTCGCGATCGTCGCCGCGCGCTGGTGGCAGCGGCGCCGTACCGCCACCGCGACGAACGCCGGCGGCGGGCGCGGCGGCCGCGTCGAGCCGGGCGCGCCGGAGCGGTAGCGGGCCTTCAGCGCCCGAGCAGGCGCCGGAAGAACCCGGCGACGCCGCGCGCGCGGGCGGCCTCGGAGCGCGGTGCGGAGGTGGCCTTCTGCGCCGGCGACGGCTCGCGGCGCGGCGCGGGGCGCGGCACGCGCTCGCGGCGGGCGAAGCTCGCGCGCACGACGCGGTTCGTCACCTGGTCGCGCGCCGAGACGCCGATGACGCCCTCGGAGCCGAGCTCGAAGACGACGCCGAGCTTCACCATGCCGCGCGGGCCCGACGGCAGCTCCTCGAGGCGGATGGTGCCGAGGTACTCGCGGTCCTCGACCGCCGGCGCCTCGCCCTGCACCACCTCCAGCTCGAGCTCGGTCTGGCCGTTCTCGGTGGTGGTGACGGCGTACTGCCGCCGCGCCGGGAGCGGGGTGTTGCGGTCGAAGACGGGGCGCACCCGGCCGTCGGGCAGGATGACGCCGATCGACATCGGGAGGACGTCGATGAGGACGACGCCCTCGGGGCTGCCGAGCGAGTAGGCGAGGAGCGCGGCGCCGATCGCGACCGCCTCGTCGGGGTGGACGGCGTGCGACGGCGCCTTCCCGAAGAACGCGCGCACGCGGTCGTGGACGAGCGGCATCCGCGACTGCCCGCCCACGAGGATCACCTCGTCCACGTCCTTCGGCGCGAGGTTCTTCGCCGCGAGGACGTCGGCGCAGACGGCGAGCGTGCGGTCGACGAGCGGCTCGACCAGCGCGACGATCTCGCCGCGCGTGAGCGACGTGTCGAGCGCCACCGGCGCGCCGTCCTTCGTCGCGAGGTACGGCAGCTGGATGCGGAACTCCTGCCGCTCGGAGAGGCTGCACTTCGCCCGCTCCGCCGCGTCGACGAGGCGCGAGAGCGCGACGCGGTCGCCGTCGAAGGGACGGCCGACCTGCTCCTCGTAGCGCTCGAGGAGGCGCGCCACGATGCGGTTGTCGAAGTCGACGCCGCCGAGGAACGTGTCACCGCCGGTGGAGATCACCTCGTACACGTTGTCCTGCAGCTCGAGCACGGAGGCGTCGAAGGTGCCGCCGCCGAGGTCGTAGACGAGGACCCGCTCCTGCACGCGGCGCCCGTAGGCGTAGGCGAGCGCGGCGGCGGTGGGCTCGTTCACGATGCGCTCGACCTTGAAGCCCGCGAGCGCGCCGGCGTGCCGCACCGCCTCGCGCTGCCGCTCGTTGTAGTAGGCCGGGACGGTGATGACGGCGCGGTTCACCTCCTCGCCGAGGTGGTTCTGCGCGACGTCCTTCACCTCGCGCAGGACCAGCGCCGCGACCTGCTCGAGCGAGAGGCGGTGGCCGGCCAGCTCGACCGCGGCGAGCCCGTCGGCGCCCTCGACGACGTCGTAGGCGAACGCCTCGCGGATGTGCTGCACCGGCTTCGACTCGAACGGCCGGCCGACGAGCCGCTTCGCGCCGTAGACCGTGTCCTTCGGGTTGGAGAGGAGCTGGGCGCGCGCGAGGTGGCCGACGACGACCTTGTGGCGCGCGTTCACGGCGACGATCGACGGGACGGTGTTGTAGCCCTCGCGCGACGGGATGACGTAGGGCCGCCCGTTGCGCACGATCGCGGCGCAGGAGTTCGTCGTGCCGAGGTCGATGCCGATGATCGCCGCCGACGGGTTCGTCACCGCGACGGGGGCATCGGGGAGCCCGAGGTCGAGGACGGCGGGAGCGGCCTCGAGCCGCTGGACGGCGTGCGGGGCGGAGAGGTCGGCCTGGGCGGGCCCCTTCGACTCCGCGCCTTCGGCGCTACGCTCAGGGTGAACGGATGGGCCCTTGGGGAGCGGGGGCGGGGTCGCGGTGGCACCCTTCGACTCCGCGCCTCCGGCGTGGCCCTCGCGCAGCGAGGGCGGAGTCGAAGGGCGCTGGACCTCCGCCAGGACCGGCGGCATCGGCGGCGGGATCGTCGGCGTCGGCGCGCGCGTCGGCGGCGGTGTCGCGAGCGGGCGCTCGACCACGACCGGCGGGGCCGCGGCCTGCCGCTCGCGCAGCGCGACCATCCGGTCGACGAGCACGCGCGAGGCGTCGTCGAGCGAGGTGAACGCGATGCCCATCCCCGGCGCGGCGCGGCCCTCGGCCGACGGCTCCGACACCCACTTCACGACGCCGGTGCCGCGCACCGCGGGCTCGCCGCCGGCGAGGAGCAGCGTGAACTTCACGAGCGTCCCGGCGGCTCTCGGGTCGCGCGTGCGGACGAAGAAGCCGCCGCGCGAGACGTTCACCGCGAAGCGCTCGACGAACTCGTCGACCGTGACGTAGGCGAGCCGGACGCGCAGGCCGATCGCGACCCGCTGGCCGCCGCGTCGATCGGGTTCGCTCACGCGCGCATCATCGCCTCCACCAGCCGGCCCGGCAAGCGTGGCACGCTTGACGCATGAAGGTGCAGGTCGCTATACGTCCGCATGCTCAACCGCGACGATCTGCGCGAAGCTCTCACCTTCGACGACGTCCTGCTCGTCCCCGGTGAGAGCGACGTCCTGCCGAAGATGGTCGAGACGGTGACGCGCCTCTCCCGCAACATCCAGCTCAACATCCCGATCGTCTCCGCCGCGATGGACACGGTCACCGAGGCGCACATGGCGATCGCCATGGCGTCGGCGGGCGGGATGGGCTTCGTCCACAAGAGCCTCTCCGTCGAGGCGCAGGCGGCGGAGGTCGCGAAGGTGAAGCGCTACGAGTCCGCCGTCGTCGCCGACCCGGTGACGATCGAGCCGGACGCGCGCCTCGCGCAGGCGGTCGCGCTCATGCGCGGGAACGGCATCAGCGGCGTGCCCGTCGTCAAGAAGGGCCGGCTCGTCGGCATCCTCACGAACCGCGACCTGCGCTTCGAGAAGAACCTCGAGCAGCGCGTCGAGGACGTGATGACGAAGGACCTCATCACCGCGCGCGAGGGGGCGACGATCGAGGAGGCGAAGGACCTCCTGCACCGGCACCGCATCGAGAAGCTGCTCGTGGTGAACGACGCGTTCGAGCTCAGGGGCCTCATCACCATCAAGGACATCGAGAAGATCCAGAAGCACCCGAACGCCGCGAAGGACCGGCTCGGGCGGCTCCTGTGCGGCGCCGCGGTGGGCGTGGGCCCCGACCGCGAGGCGCGCGTCGCGGCGCTCCTCAAGGCGGGGGTGGACATCATCGCCATCGACACGGCGCACGGGCACTCGAAGGGTGTGATCGACGCGGTGCGCGCGACGAAGGCCAACTTCAAGAACGTCGAGCTCGTGGCGGGGAACGTCGCCACCGCCGACGCCGCCGACGCGCTGTGCCGGGCCGGCGTCGACGCGGTGAAGGTGGGGATCGGCCCGGGCTCGATCTGCACGACTCGCGTCGTCGCGGGCGTCGGCGTGCCGCAGATCACCGCGGTGGACGACTGCGCGCGCGCCGCCGAGAAGCACGGGATCCCCGTCATCTCCGACGGCGGCGTGAAGTACTCGGGCGACATCGTGAAGGCGATCGCCGCCGGCGCCGCGAGCGTGATGGTCGGCTCGATCCTCGCCGGCACGGAGGAGGCGCCGGGCGACGTCATCCTGTACCAGGGCCGCAGCTACAAGAGCTATCGCGGCATGGGCTCGATCGGCGCCATGAAGGAGGGCTCGAAGGACCGTTACTTCCAGTCCGACGTCGCCGAGGCCGAGAAGCTCGTGCCCGAGGGCATCGAGGCGCGCGTGCCGTACAAGGGATCGGTGGCGATGAACGTGTTCCAGCTCGTCGGCGGGCTGCGGAGCGGCATGGGCTACACCGGCTGCAAGACCATCGCCGAGCTGCGCTCGAAGGCGCGCTTCATCCGCATCTCGTCGGCGGGGCTCAAGGAGAGCCACGTCCACGACGTCATCATCGAGAAGGAAGCGCCCAACTACCGGGCAGATTGATTCTCCCGCACGCGCCAGGACGCCCGGTGGACATCCACTCCGAGAAGATCCTCATCCTCGACTTCGGGTCGCAGTACACGCAGCTCATCGCGCGGCGGCTGCGCGAGCTCGGCGTCTACTGCGAGATCCACCCCTGCACCGTCTCCGGCGAGGCGATCCGGGCCTTCAGGCCGCGGGGCGTCGTGCTCTCCGGTGGGCCCGCGAGCGTGCTCGAGCCGGGGAGCCCGCGCATGGATCGCGCCGCGCTCGAGCTCTCCGTGCCGGTGCTCGGCATCTGCTACGGCCTGCAGCTCCTCGCCCACGAGCTGGGCGGCAAGGTCGAGAAGCCGCATCACCGCGAGTACGGCCCCGCCACGGTGGACGTCGCGAGCGCCTCGGCGCTCTTCAAGGACCTGCCGCCGCGCCTCGACGTGTGGATGAGCCACGGCGACCGCGTGGAGGCGCTGCCGCCCGGGTTCGAGCCCATCGCCTCGACGTCGAGCGCGCCCTACGCCGCGATCGAGGATCGCCGGCGCCGCATCTACGCCGTCCAGTTCCACCCCGAGGTCGTCCACACGCCGCGCGGCAAGGACCTCCTCCGGAACTTCGCGATCGGCGTGTGCGGGCTCTCCGGGACGTGGTCGATGCGCGGCTACGCCGAGGCCGCCACCGAGGCGATCCGCGCCCAGGTGAAGGAGGGCCACGCCATCTGCGCGCTGTCCGGGGGCGTCGATTCCGCGGTGGCGGCGCTGCTCGTCCACCGCGCCATCGGCGATCGCCTGCGCTGCATCTTCGTGGACAACGGCGTCCTTCGCGAGGGCGAGCGGGCCCAGGTCGAGGACGTCTTCGGGCGCATGTTCCACCTGCCGCTCGTCACGGTGGACGCGCGCGCCAGGTTCCTCGAGCGCCTCGCCGGCGTGACCGACCCCGAGAAGAAGCGGAAGATCATCGGCCGCGAGTTCATCGCCGTGTTCGAGGAGGAGGTGGAGCGCCTCTCCGCGGAGGGCGAGCGCGCCGAGTTCCTGGTGCAGGGGACCCTCTACCCGGACGTCATCGAGTCGGTGTCGTTCAAGGGCCCGTCGGCGACGATCAAGAGCCACCACAACGTGGGCGGGCTCCCCGAGGTGATGAAGCTCGGGCTCGTCGAGCCCCTGCGCGAGCTCTTCAAGGACGAGGTGCGCCGCCTCGGGGTCGAGCTGGGGCTCCCGCCGGCGAGCGTGCAGCGCCAGCCCTTCCCGGGCCCCGGCCTCGCGATCCGCGTCCTCGGCGAGGTCACGCAGGAGCGGCTCGACATCCTGCGCCGGGCCGACACCATCGTGCAGGAGGAGGTCCGCGCCGCGGGTCTCTACGAGAAGCTCTGGCAGGCGTTCGCGGTGCTCCTCCCCGTGCGGAGCGTCGGCGTCATGGGCGACGAGCGCACCTACGAGAGCGCCTGCGCCATCCGGGCCGTGGAGTCCACCGACGGGATGACCGGCGACTGGGCGCGCCTGCCGTACGACCTCCTCGGGAGGCTCTCGTCCCGCATCATCAACGAGGTGCGCGGAATCAACCGCGTCGTGT
>JBJMQK010000421.1:0-4429 GCA_045802735.1 Anaeromyxobacteraceae bacterium
AGCACGCCTGCCGCCGAGAGCTCGGGGTGACGCGCCTCGATCTCGCTCGCCGATTCGAGCCACACGGGGACGCGCGCCGCGACGGCGTCGGCTCGCGGCCTCCAGGCGTCGAGCTGACCGCGCGGCTCGGCGTCGGGGCGCAAGGGCGCGTCGCCGTGCGCGTGGAGCAGCTCGAGCGCGCCGGCCGGGCCGAGCGCGCTCACCGCCGCGCCGTCCGCGTGCAGGGTGTCCACGCCGACGTCGATCACCGCCTTCGCGATCGCCGCGCGATCGTGGCAGCGACAGAGGCGATGTGCGAGCTGCTGCAACGTCGCGAGCCGCCCTCCGCTGCGGTCGGCGAGGGCGCGGCCTCTCTCCTCGGGAGAGCGGCGCGCGCTGGACGGATCGACACTCGCTCCTGCGTGCTCACGAAACGCGACCATGGACAGCACCTGCCGAGGGCGTGAACAGCGGCCGCGGGGGGAGCGGGGTAGGACCGGTCCGAGTGTACGGATGGTGTAAACGAAGATCGACTCCCCCCGACGGGAACCCGGGGCCGCGAGCGCCACGCGGTGCCGCGCGGAGGAGCGGGTATGGCGCGCGGTCAGCGCCGCGCGCCCGCCTGCTTGCTCGGTCGACCGGCGGGAACGATGGACGCCTTGACACAGCGACGCGCAGTCGCTGGCCCGGCGCTGCCAGGACGCGTACACGGACAGTGCCGGCGCAAGGACTGTTGGGACGCTCCCCTCCGGGCGTCCGCAGGTACGTGTGGCGGTCCTCGCGCCGGCACTTCGTTCAGGCGGTGACCGTGGGGCCACGTTCGCCCGGCCGCTACGGCCGCTCGTCCCCGGACGCCTTCCGGACAGCGCGTTTCCCGGGGATCAATCCATAGCTCTTGAGCTTGCGGTAGAGCGTCGCCGAGCCGATCTGGAGCTGCTCGGCGGTGTGGGTCTGGTTTCCGCCGTTCAGCTCCAGCATCGCGATGATGTGCTCCTTCTCGATCTGCTCCAGCGGCCGCGCCGATCCCGTGACCGTGGGGACGAGCGCCGCCTGCCGGACCTCGTCGGGCAGGTCCTCGAGCTCCACGCTGCTTCGCCGCGCGAGCGCGACGGCGCGCTCCATCGCGTTCTGGAGCTCGCGGACGTTCCCCGGCCAGGCGCAGCGCAGCAGCTGATCGGCCGCCTCCGGGGAGATGCCCGTGATCTTGCGCTTCATCCGCAACGCCGCGGAGGACAGCAGCACCCGCGCGAGAGGGAGGATGTCGTCCCGGCGCTCGCGGAGGGCTGGTACGCGGAGCTCGACGACGTTGAGCCTGTAGTAAAGGTCCTGCCGGAAGGCGCCGCTGGCGACGCCGCTGACCAGATCCCGGTTCGTCGCAGCCAGGATCCGCACGTCCACCGGCCGCGTCTCGTTCTCGCCCACGCGCCGGATCTCCCGCTCCTGAAGCGCGCGCAGGAGCTTGACCTGCATGCCCGGCGAGACGTCTCCCACCTCGTCGAGGAACAGGGTCCCGGCGTTGGCGGCCTCGAACAGGCCGGGGCGGTCCCGGGTGGCGCCGGTGAACGCGCCGCGCGCGTGCCCGAACAGCTCGCTCTCGAGGAGCGTGTCCGAGATGGCGCCACAGTTGACGGCGATGAACGGCTCCGCGGAGCGCGTGGAGTGGTCGTGGATGAGCCGCGCGATCCGCTCCTTGCCCGAGCCGCTCTCTCCGGTGATGAGGACGGTGGAGTCGACCTGGGCGATGCGCCGGGCCAGGTCCATCAGCTTCCGCATGGCGGGGCTCTTCGCGACGATCCCCAGCGGCTCCTCGGCGGCTTGCGCCGCCTGCGCCAGCGCGCGCTGGTGCTCGCGCTCCGCCGCCTCGGCGGCCTCCGCCGCCACCTGCAGCGCGCGCTCGAGCGCCTGCTGCGCGGCGCGGTCCGCGATGACCTGATCGTAGAGCTTCCGGGTCTCGAGGTGAAGGAGGCGGACCTCAAGCATGTTGGAGACGCGTGCCACCACCTCGGCGAGGTCGACGGGTTTGGTGACGAAGTCCTTCGCGCCGGCCTTGAGCGCGCGGAGCTTGTGGTCCGGCTCGGCCGTGATCGCCAGCACCGGCAGATACCCGTCCTTCTCGATCTCGCGGAGGCCCTCCATGACCTGGAACCCGTCCATCCCCGGCTTGTTCAGATCGAGCAGGATCAGGTCGTAGCGATGTTTCAGGTGGAGCGCGCAGACGTCCCGCGGGTTCGTCGTGGACGCGAGCGATGTGAAGTCGGCGCCGCGCAGCGCCTGCGTCAGCAGCCGGACGTCGGCGTCGTGGTCGTCGACGATGAGGATCCGGGCCGCGTGAATGTCGGCCGCGTCGATCATCGGGTCGTCCCTGCGAGCCGTTCGCCGCCGACGTGCTTGTCCGCGTGCTTCAGCGCCGCGCTCAACGTCGCCGTGAACTCGTCGATCTTGATGGGCTTCGTCAGGTACTCGAAGAAGCCCGCCTGCCGGCCCTTGTCGATGTCGTGTGCCATGGCGTTGGCGCTGATGGCGACGACGGGGATGCGCGCCGTGGCGGGGGCGCGGCGCAGGATCTCCAGCGCATCGATGCCGCTCATGTCGGGCAGGTTGATGTCCATCAGGATCACGTCGGGCAGGCGGGCCAGCGCGAGCTCGATGCCGAGCGCCCCGGTCACCGCGCTGATGAGGTGCAGCCCGGGGCGGCGCTCGACGAGCCGCTCGACGAGCCTCAGGTTGGCCACGTTGTCCTCGACGTAGAGCACCAGCCGTTCGGGTTCGCGGCCTCGCACCTGGGAGGGCGCCGGCGCGCTCAGCTCGCCGCTGTCCGGCGCGAACCCTGGCTCGGCGGCCGCCGGGAGCTCGAACCAGAACGTGCTCCCCACTCCGACGGTGCTCTTCACGCCGATCTCGCCTTCCATCAGCTCGATCAGCTGCTTCGCCACGACGAGGCCGATCCCCGATCCCTCCACGCCGCTCGCCTCCTGCCCGAGGCGGTTGAAGGGCTGGAACAGCTGGGCCAGCCGCTCCGCGGAGAGCCCGAGACCGTTGTCCTCGATGCTGATGCGGATGCGCCCGGGAGTCTTCGCGGTGCACCTCACCGTGACGGTGCCGCGCGCACGGTTGTACTTGATCGCGTTGGACAGCAGGTTGATCACGACCTGCTTCAGCCGGGTGCGGTCACCGTGGATGAAGCAGGGGAGGTCGAAGGTGGGGAAGGTGATCTGGATCCCGCGGCTCTGCGCCTGCCCCCCGATCATCCCCTGGCACTCGCTCATGACCTCGGGCAGCGACACCGGCTCGGGCGAGAGGGAGAGCCTTCCGGACTCGATCTTCGCGAGATCGAGGATCTCGTCGATCAGCTTCAGGAGATGCCAGCCCGCGGTGAGGATCTGGCCGATGCTCTCCTTCTGGCCGGCGGTCGGCGGCGGCTTGTCGGACTCGAGCAGCTGCGCGAAGCCCAGGATCCCGTTCAGCGGAGATCGAAGCTCGTGGCTCATGCTGGAGAGGAAGTCCGACTTCGAGCGGTTCGCCTTCTCCGCGGCGAGCTTGGCGATCTGCAACTCGCGGTTCTTCTCCTGCAGCACCTCGTGCTGCTCCCGCAGACGCTGGTCGAGCTTCTCCTGCTCGGCCTCCACCCGCTTGCGCGCGGTGTTGTCGGTGCCGATCAGCAGGAAGCCGATGATGGTCCCCTGCGCGTCGCGCAGCGCCGTGACGGAGACGACCGCCGGAAACCGGCTCCCGTCCTTGCGGATGTAGGTCAGCTCGTAGATGTCCTCGATCCCCCGCGAGGCCTTGAACACCAGGGCCTCGAAGCCCGGCGCGATGAGCGTGGCGAACTCGGTGCTCAACGCGGTGGCGCGCGCGATCACCTCCTGCGGGTCCGAGATGTCGGCGGGCGTGATCTGGTTCATCACCTCGGCGGCCGCGTAGCCCAGCATCCGCTCGGCGCCGACGTTGAAGATCTGGATGACGCCCTTCGCGTCGGTGGCGATGCTCGAGAAGTTCGCGCTGTTGAAGATCGCGCGCTGCAGGGCGTCCGCCGTCAGCAGCGCCTCCTTTCGCCGGCCCTCCAGGACGACATCCGCCTCGCCTGCGATGCGTTCGGCGGATGTCTCGTCGCGGCTCGGTGCCATATTGGGCTCCTGAGGACACCGTCGAGGCCTCGCGCCACTGGCGGTCTGGGGGGGAAGGGCGGCGTCAGAAGACGCAGGCGCTCGCTCCTTCAAAGTGAAGGGACACAGGTACGCCATTCCGATGGTCTGCACCAGCCGCCCGGATGTCGGCCCCCGTCATGGCCTGCGACTGCTCGCGCGCCGACGCCCCAACGTTCCCCGGGCGCGCCGATCTCGGTGCCCACCCCTCTGCCGCGTTTGACAAGGTCGAAGGCGGTCTTACGTTCGACTCGGCTCCGGTGTGTTTCTCCCGTGCTCCAGATCCCGCCACGACCACGCCGTCAGTG
>JBJMQK010000460.1:0-2963 GCA_045802735.1 Anaeromyxobacteraceae bacterium
TCGTGGGAGCGGGTCCGGCAGCAGGCGCTGGTTCACCCGGGGCTCCTCGCACCGCCTTCGGCGCTCGCGCGCGGCGACGTCCTCGCGCGCGCCGCGGCGGACGAGGCCTACCGGACCGCCGCGCCGCTCCTCCGCGACTTCGCGGCCCGGCTCGCCCCGGAAGGGCACGTCGTCGGGTACTTCGACGCGGGCGGCGTGATGCTCTCCGTCGACGGCAATCACCGCTCGCGCGGTCGCCTCGAGGACGTCAACTTCGCGCCAGGGGCTTGCTGGGCCGAAGCTGCGGCGGGGACGAACGGGCCGGGCACCGCGCTCGCGGTGGGGCGCGCAGTCGAGGTGTTCGCGTCGGAGCACTTCGTCGCCGCGTGGCAGCCGTGGACGTGCGCGAGCGTGCCGGTGCGCTCGCGAGGGCGCGTCCTCGGCGCCGTCGACATCACCTCGCCCTGGGACGCGCACCACGCGGCGCTCCTCGTCACCGCGGAGGCCCTGGCGCGCGCCATCGAGGCGCAGCTCGACGCCGCCCAGGCGCGCAGCGCGCTCACCGCGACCTCGAGCCGCGCGGCCGCCGCGCTCGGCGCCCGCGACGAGTTCCTCGCGCTCGCGTCGCACGAGCTGAGGACGCCCCTCACGCCCCTGCAGCTCCGGCTCCAGAGCCTCCGGCGCATGGCGGAGCGCAGCGGCGTCGCGCTCGACCCCGCCGAGGTCGCGGGCGCGCTCCGGCGCGCCGAGGCCGACCTCCACCGCGTCGTCGCCTCCCTCGATGCGCTCATCGACACCTCGGCGGCCTCGCGCGACGCGGTCGAGCTCGCGCCCGAGCCGACGGACCTCGGCGCCCTCGCGCGCCGCGCGGTCGCCCGCCACGGCCGCGAGCTCGCGCGGCGCGGGTGCGCCGTCGCGTTCCGCGGCGAGCGCGAGGTCGTCGGCCGCTGGGACGCGCGCTGGCTCGAGCAGGCGATCGATCAGCTGCTCGTGAACGCGATGACCTATGCGCCCGGGCGGATCGAGGTCGCGATCGAGCGCGACGCCGCGCGCGTGCGCGTCGCCGTCCGGGACGAGGGGCGCGGGGTCCCGGAGGTGGACCGCGAGCGCATCTTCGGCCCGTTCGAGCGCGCGGTGCCGGACGGCGCCATCGCCGGGTTTGGCCTCGGGCTCCACCTCGTGCGGCGGATCGCGGAGGCGCACGGCGGCGACGCATGGGTCGAGGCCACGCCCGGGCGCGGGAGCGTGTTCGTCGTGGAGCTGCCGCTCCGCGCGGAAGCGCCTCGGGGCGAAGCCGCCGCGCCTTGACGCGCCACGGCGCGGAAGAACGGGACGGCGTCCCGCGTTCCAACGACACCTCATCACTTGCGGTGTACCCATGACGTTGCTGCATCGGGCCCGCGACTGGACGGCCGGGAGCAATCCGCGCGCCCGCCTGGTCCATCGCGCCTCCGCCGTCGCCGCCGCCTCCGCGGCGCTCCTCCTCATCGGCCTGCCTCGCCGGCGCGTCCTCCGCGGCGCGGTCGCGCGCTGGCACCACGCCGCGTCGGGTCTCCGCGGAGGTCGGGCCTTCCTCCGCGCGGTGACCCAGGCGCTCGACGAGGGCGTCTACACGATCGACCTCGCAGGGCGCATCACCTGGGTCAACGCTGCCGCGGAGCGGATGCTGGGGCGGCCGGCGCGCGAGCTCGTCGGCCTCGTCTTCAAGGACGCGCTCGGGTGCCACAGGATCGATGCCCCGTGCTCGGGGACGAAGTGCCGCCTCCGCAACGTGATGCTCACCGGCGAGCCCTACCGCGCCGCGAACGACCTCCTCACGCGCGCCGACGGCACGACCTTCCCGGTGCGGTACAGCTCTGCGCCGATCGTGCGCCGCGGCAGCGTCGTCGGCGCGGTCGTCGCGTTCCAGGACGTGACCGCCGAGCGCAGGGCGGCGGCGAACGAGAAGTTCCTGGCCGGCGCGACCGAGCAGCTGTCGCGCTCGATCGACTACGACGAGACGCTCGCGAGCGTGGCCCGCCTCGCCCTGCCGCAGCTCGGCGACTGGTGCATGGCCGTCGTCGTGGAGGAGGACGGCACGCCGCGACGGGTCGCGGTGCAGGCGCGCGAGCCCGAGCGCGCCGAGGCGGCGCTCGAGATGCTGCGGCGCTACCCCATCGACCTCGAGGCCGATCACGGCGCAGGCCGCGTGCTGCGCACCGGCGAGCCGGAGCTGCTCCCGGTCGTCGCCGACTTCGTCGGGCGCACCGGCACGACGGTGCACGCGCGCGCGGCACTCCTCGATGGCCTCGGGCTTCGATCGTTCATGGCCGTGCCGATGTGGTCGCGGGGCCGGCTCGTCGGGGCGCTGGATTTCGGGATCACCGGGACCGGGCGCACCTTCGCCGCGGACGACCTCGCGCTCGCCACCGAGCTCGGGCGCAGGTGCGCGCTCGCCATCGAGAACGCGCGGCTCCACCAGCGCGCCCGCGACGCCGTGGGCGCCCGCGAGCACATGCTGGCCGTGGTCTCGCACGACCTGCGCAACCCGCTCGGCGCGATCCGCATGGCGGCGAGATCGGCGGCGAAGTGCGGCGAGGAGGACGGGTCGCCGCGCGTCCGGCGCGCCGCCGCGACCATCGCGCGATCCTGCGATCGGATGCAGCGCCTCATCGACGACCTGGTGGACCTCGCGCGGATCGACGCGGGGCACCTCTCGATCGCGCGCGCCGACTGCGCCGCGCGGCCGCTCGCCCTCGACGCCATCGACTCCGTCGCGCCCCTCGCAGCGGAGGCCCGCGTCCGCCTCGAATGCGACGTCGGCGCCGATGCGGGTGCGGTGCACGCCGACGGGGATCGCGTCCAGCAGGTGCTCGCGAACCTGCTCGCGAACGCGATCAAGGTGACGCCCGGCGGCGGGCGGGTGTGGGTCCGGTGCCGGGCGCGCCGCGGCGCGGCGGTGTTCTCCGTGAGCGACACGGGGCCCGGTATCGGCCGCGACGAGC
>JBJMQK010000480.1:0-4858 GCA_045802735.1 Anaeromyxobacteraceae bacterium
CTGACGCGGATGAGGCGTCGGCGGCCGCCGCACAGCCGACGATGGCGCGGGCTTGACACCTTGAATGTTATCGTTATCATCACCACACATCCGACGCGCGTGCAGTAGCGAACGAACCGCTGATAACGATAACTGGTTCGCGCCGGTCGTTGCCGTCGCGAGAGGAGACACCGCTCATGCAACCAGCAACGAACGCGCTCAAGCACGCGCTCCGCGAAGGCGCCCCGCAGATCGGCCTCTGGAGCATGCTGTCCGGCCACGTCGCCGCGGAGGTCGTCGCCGGGTCCGGCTTCGATTTCCTGGTGCTCGACATGGAGCACGCGCCGAACGAGCTCGGGAACATCCACGCGCAGCTCCAGGCGATCGAGACCGGCACCGCCGCGGCGGTGGTGCGGCCGCCGTCGAACGACGCCGTGGCGTTCAAGCGGCTCCTCGACCTCGGCGTCCAGAACTTCCTCGTCCCGATGGTGCAGGACGCCGACGAGGCGCGCCGCGCCGTCCAGGCGACGCGCTACCCGCCGCAGGGCATCCGCGGGGTCGCGGTCGCCACCCGAGCGAACCGCTTCGGCCGCGTACCGGATTATCTGAAGGTCGCCAACGACGCGATCTGCGTCCACGTGCAGCTCGAGACGCGGGTCGCGCTCGCGAACCTCGAGTCGATCGCGGCGGTCGAGGGCGTCGACGGCCTGTTCATCGGCCCGAGCGACCTCGCCGCGGACCTGGGCCACCTCGGGAACAGCGCGCACCCGGAGGTGCGCACCGCCATCGACGACGCCATCGGGCGCATCCGGCGGGCCGGGAAGGTCGCCGGCATCCTCGCGCCGGTCGAGGCCGACGCGCGCCACTGGCTCGAGCTCGGGGCCACCTTCGTGGCCGTCGGCAGCGACCTCGGCGTGCTCGCCCGCCAGAGCGAGGCGCTCGCGAAGAAGTTCACGGCGCAGTGAACCGCAGCACCCCCGGAGACCGCAGGGCCCAGCCCCACACGCAACCCAGCGTCGCCGCGCGCGCGGCGACCGCGATGAAGCCCACCCGCGTCCGCTACTGGATCGTCGCGATGCTGTTCTTCGCGACCACGGTGAACTACGCCGATCGCGCGACGCTCTCGATCGCCGGCACCGCGCTCGCGAAGGACCTCCACCTCGACGCCGTCGCCATGGGCTTCGTCTTCTCGGCCTTCGGCTGGGCCTACGTCATCGGGCAGCTCCCCGGCGGCTGGCTCCTCGACCGCTTCGGCTCGAAGAAGGTCTACGTCCTGAGCCTCCTCACCTGGTCGGGCTTCACCTTTCTCCAGGGCTTCGTGGGCTGGTTCAACGCCGCCACCGCCGTGGTGGTGCTCTTCGGGATGCGCTTCCTCCTGGGCATCGCCGAGTCGCCGTCGTTCCCGGGCAACAGCCGCATCGTCGCGTCCTGGTTCCCGACCGCCGAGCGCGGCACGGCGTCGGCCATCTTCAACTCGGCCCAGTACTTCTCGCTCGTCCTCTTCTCGCCGATCATGGGCTGGATCACGCACGCCCTCGGCTGGAAGTACGTCTTCTTCTTCATGGGCGTGGTCGGGATGGGGCTCACCTTCCTCTTCCAGAAGTTCGTCCACGGCCCGAAGCACGACCCGCGCGTCAATCCCGCGGAGCTCGAGCACATCGAGCGCGGCGGCGCGCTCGTGAACCTCGATCAGAAGAGGGAGGTCGCGGCCGCGAAGGGCGGCCCGAAGTGGGCGCAGATCAAGGAGCTGCTCTCGAGCCGCATGCTCATCGGCGTCTACCTCGGCCAGTACTGCATCACCACGCTCACCTACTTCTTCCTCACCTGGTTCCCGGTCTACCTCGTCCAGGCGCGCGGCATGTCGATCCTCAAGGTCGGCTTCGTCGCGACCCTGCCCGCGCTGTGCGGCTTCTTCGGCGGCGTGCTCGGCGGCATCCTCTCCGACGGCCTGCTCCGGCGCGGCTCGTCGCTCACCGTCGCGCGGAAGACGCCCATCGTCCTCGGCATGCTGCTCTCGACGAGCATGATCGCCTGCAACTACGTCGACGCGCAGTGGGCCGTGGTCGTCATCATGGCGCTCGCCTTCTTCGGGAAGGGCATCGGCGCGCTCGGCTGGGCCGTCGTCTCCGACACCTCGCCCAAGCAGATCGCCG
This sequence comes from Anaeromyxobacteraceae bacterium, assembly GCA_045802735.1. Taxonomy (GTDB): domain Bacteria; phylum Myxococcota; class Myxococcia; order Myxococcales; family Anaeromyxobacteraceae; genus Anaeromyxobacter_A. The sequence continues at coordinate 2,133 of JBJMQK010000480.1, forward strand.
GCCTCTCGGGCGGCCTGTTCAACACCTTCGGCAACACCGCGGCCATCACGACGCCCATCATCATCGGCTACCTCGTGAAGGGCAGCGGCCACTTCAACGGCGCGCTCGTCTTCGTCGGCGCGAACGCCATCGCAGCCATCCTCTGCTACCTGCTCGTCGTGGGCGAGATCAAGCGCCTCGAGCTGAAGTCCGCCTGACCGGAGATCGACCATGAGTCACACGCGAGACGTGAAGGGCGCGCCCAGGATCACCGAGATGCGCGTCGTCCCCGTGGCGGGGCACGACGGCATGCTCCTCAACCTGTCGGGCGCGCACGCCCCCTTCTTCACCCGCAACGTCGTCCTCCTGCGCGACGACGCGGGCCGCACCGGCGTCGGCGAGGTGCCGGGAGGCGAGAAGATCCGCCAGACGCTCGAGGACGCGCGGCCGCTCGTCGTGGGCCAGTCGATCGGCGCCTACCAGAACCTGCTCGCCTCGGTGCGACGGAGCTTCGCCGATCGCGATCGCGGCGGCCGCGGGCTGCAGACGTTCGACCAGCGCGTGACGATCCACGCCGTGACCGCGGTCGAGGCGGCGATGCTCGACCTCCTCGGGCAGTTCCTGGGGTTGCCGGTCGCGGCGCTGCTCGGCGACGGGCAGCAGCGGAAGGAGGTCCCCGTGCTCGGGTACCTCTTCTACGTCGGCGACCGCCGCAAGACGGACCTGCCCTACCGCAGCGAGCCCGATGCGAAGGACGACTGGTTCCGGCTCCGGCACGAGGAGGCGCTCACGCCGGAGGCGATCGTGCGCCTCGCCGAGGCGACCCACGCGCGCTACGGCTTCGAGGACTTCAAGCTGAAGGGCGGCGTCCTCGCCGGCGAGGAGGAGATGGCCGCGGTGACGGCGCTCGCGCGCCGCTTCCCGAAGGCGCGCATCACGCTCGACCCGAACGGCGCCTGGTCGCTCGAGGAGGCGGTCCGCCTCTGCAAGGGGCGGCACGACGTCCTCGCCTACGCCGAGGACCCCTGCGGCGCCGAGGACGGCTACTCCGGGCGCGAGATCCTGGCCGAGTTCCGCAAGGCGACGGGCCTCCCCACGGCGACCAACATGATCGCGACCGACTGGCGGCAGCTCTCCCATGCGCTCCAGCTCCAGTCCGTCGACATCCCGCTCGCCGACCCGCACTTCTGGACGATGCAGGGATCGGTGCGCGTCGCGCAGACCTGCCAGGCGCACGGGCTCACCTGGGGCTCGCACTCCAACAACCACTTCGACGTGTCGCTCGCGATGTTCACGCACGTCGCCGCCGCCGCGCCGGGGCGCATCACCGCCATCGACACGCACTGGATCTGGCAGGACGGCCAGCGCCTCACGAAGGAGCCCTACCGCATCGCCGGCGGGAAGCTGACGGTCCCGGATCGGCCTGGCCTCGGGGTGGAGATCGACCTCGCGCGGCTCGAGGAGGCGCACCAGCTGTACCGCGCGCACGGCCTCGGGGCGCGGGACGACGCCCAGGCGATGCAGTTCCTCGTCCCGCGGTGGAAGTTCGACCACAAGCGGCCGTGCCTCGTGCGCTGACGCGAAAGGAGCGACGAGACCATGAAGGTCGGATTCATCGGACTCGGCATCATGGGCCGCCCCATGGCCCTGAATCTCCTCGCGGCGGGGCACCAGCTCTTCGCCTTCGACCACAAGGGTGTCCCGGAGGACGTCCGCGCGAAGGGCGCTGTGCCCTGCGGCTCGGGCGAGGAGGTCGCGCGCAAGGCGGAGGTCGTCATCACCATGGTGCCCGACACGCCGCACGTCGCCGCGGCGCTCTTCGGCGCGAACGGGGTGGCGGCGGGGCTCTCCGCGGGCAAGATCGTCGTGGACATGAGCTCGATCTCGCCGATCGACACGAAGTCGTTCGCGAAGCGCATCGAGGAGCTCGGCTGCAGCTACCTCGACGCGCCGGTGTCCGGCGGTGAGGTCGGCGCGAAGGCCGCCACGCTCACCATCATGGTGGGCGGCCCGGAGGCGACGTTCCAGGCCGTGAAGCCGCTCCTCGATACGATGGGCAAGAACGTCACGCGCGTCGGCGGGAACGGCGACGGCCAGACCTGCAAGGTGGCGAACCAGATCATCGTCGCGCTCAACATCGAGGCGGTGGGCGAGGCGCTCGTCTTCGCCTCGAAGATGGGCGCGGATCCGGCGAAGGTGCGCCAGGCGCTCCTGGGCGGCTTCGCCGCCTCGCGCGTGCTCGAGGTCCACGGGGAGCGCATGATCGAGCGCACCTTCGACCCCGGCTTCCGCATCGAGCTGCACCAGAAGGACCTCGGCCTCGCGCTCTCGAATGCGCGGCAGGTGGGCGTGTCGCTCCCGAACACCGCGACCGCGCAGGAGCTCTTCAACGCCTGCGCCGCCCACGGCGGCAAGGCCTGGGACCACTCGGCGCTGGTGCGCGCGCTCGAGCTCCTCGCCGGGCACGAGATCGGGGGAAAGGCGTAGGGCATGGCGCGCCGGCGGACCTCGACCGCGGAGCGCCGCCCCGAGCTCCGGCGCGCGGCGACGCTCGCCGACGTCGCCCGGCTCGCGGGCGTCTCGGCGATGACGGCGTCGCGCGCGCTCAACCAGCCGGAGCTCGTGGCGGCCGAGACCGCCGTCCGCATCCGCGCCGCCGCCGAGCGGCTCGCCTACGTCCCGAACCGGGTCGCAGGCGGCCTCTCGTCGCGGAAGAGCCACGTCGTGACCGCCGTCATCCCCAGCAC
>JBJMQK010000501.1:0-4882 GCA_045802735.1 Anaeromyxobacteraceae bacterium
GGCGTTTCGGTAGGAGGCCGCTCCCTTCGAGAGCCCGAGCTCGCGGTGCAGGAACGAGAAGAGGCTCGCGTGCCCCAGCTCGACCCATCGGCGCTCGCGGTCGAAGTCCGCGAGCGCGACGAGGAAGTCGGCGAGGGCGGCGTGCTCGCGGGCGAGGAGGTCGGCGAGGCGCGTCGCGAGGAGGCGGGTGTCGTTGTCCATGAGCTGATGGTCTCACGGGTTTTCGAGCCCTCGACGGGCGGTCACCTTCGCGCGTGGTGAAGCGTCTGGCGCCCGCCCCTCGCGACCGGGGTAGATGCCCGTGCGCGCCTTCTTGGTGCCTTCCTGCTTCGTCGGAGAGGCCTTCGAGCGCGATGGCGATGCGCGAGCCGCTCAATCGCGAGGAACACGTCAAGTGAAATTCAATGGCGACTCATCTGATACGCGCCGTGAACAGAAGCGCCGGACGTGCTGGCCGCGGCGGCGAACAGGTCGCCCGCACGGTCCTCCCGAGCGGCCCATGCAGGCGATCGGTCGTTCAGGCACAGCCGCCTCGGTCGCCTTAGGAGCGTCGGGTGCACGCTCCACACGCCCAGATCGCGATCCACCTGCTCGCCGGGCTCGTCGCGGGCGGCGTCATCGGGCTCGAGCGCAGCTATCACGGGCGGCCGGCGGGTTTCCGCACGCACACGCTCGTGTGCATGGCGTCGAGCCTGCTCATGCTGCTCACGCTGTACGCGCCGCAGTGGTTCCCGGTCGGCGGGGACACCGTCCGGCTCGATCCGACGCGCATGGCGCAGGGGATCATGACCGGCATCGGCTTCCTCGGCGCCGGCGTGATCTTCAAGGAGGGCCTGAGCGTGCGCGGGCTCACGACCGCGGCGTCCATCTGGATCACCTCGGCGATCGGGGTCATCATGGGGACCGGGCTCTACTTCGTCGGGGCGCTCGCGACCGTGCTCACCCTCGGCGTGCTCACGGTCTTCCGCCGCATCGAGGCCGCCATCCCGACGTACCTCTACGCGCACCACCGCGTCCGCTTCGACAGGGGGAACGTCCTCCCCGAGGCGGACCTGCGCGGGCTCCTCGCCGAGCACGGGTTCACGGTCTCCGGGATGTCGTACCGGCTCACCGACGAGGGCCGCACGTTCGAGTACCGGATGACGATCCGCACGACGGAGCTCGACAACTACGCCCGGCTCGCGTCGTCGCTCGGCGGCCTCGAGCGCGTGCGCGAGTTCCACATCTCGCCCACCGGCGATTGACGGCGCCGGTCACATCCGCTTGATGCGCGCGTACCGCCTGAGGCTCGGCATGAAGGGCAGCGCGAGCACGATCACCCCGAGGACGACGGCCGCCCCGACGAGCGCGTCCCGGGTCCCACTCCTCCGTCGCCAGCTCATGGCGCCACCTCCGCCTGCGTTGCCGCGCTCGCCGCGGCGCTGAAGAGCTCCGCCTCGAAGAGCTCGCGCACGAGCCGCACCGCCGGTTCGACCGCGGTGGCGACGGGCGTCGAGAGCCCGATGCGCTCGGCGACGTCGAGCGGCTCGCACCCGACGATCCGCACCGGCGGCAGGATCGCGCCCATGGCGCGCGCCGTCGCGAGGACGGCGGGGACGTGCATGCCGTGTGCTTCGCCGCCCGCGCCCGCCGCCGCGTCCTCGACCTCGGGCTCGAGGACGTAGAGCGTCCCGGGCGCCCCGCCGCGCGGGCTCACGTCGACGACGACGAGGAGCCGCAGCGGATCGAGCAGCCGGAACGCGAGGTGGAGGCCCCCGATCCCGTAGTCCACCACCTCGACGTCGGCGGGGAGCGCCTCGGCGCAGAGCCGGCGCGCGACCTCGACGCCGAAGCCGTCGTCGCCGAAGAAGACGTTCCCGACGCCCGCGATCAGCACCGTCGCGCTCATCGGGCCGCGCCCTCCCCCGCCTCGAGCGGCTCGACCTCGTCGGGGTGGTAGTAGTGGAAGCGGCCGTACCACTCGTGCAGCTCGGCGGCGGGGTCGTCGTCCACGGTGACGGCGAGCCACACCTGGTCGTCGACGTCGTGCTTCACCTCGCGCACCGTCGCGGCGCGGCCCGCGTACAGCAGATCCTGCGCGTCGGTGCGCCGGACGCCGGGCCGGAGCGTGACCTTGTCCCCCACCCGGATCGCGCCGGGTGTGCGCGGCGCGGCCGCGGGCGGCGGCGGGCGCCGCGGCACCATCTCGGCCCGCTCCAGATCGCGCACCGCGCCGTGGAGCCTCCCGAGCAGCTCCGGCGGCATCGCCTCCACGCGGTCGAGGAGCGCCGCCGCCCGCGGGTCGGTCGCGCGCGCCTCGCGCTTCTCGGCGTCGGTGAGCGTCGCGGTGCGCAGCGTCAGGATCTCGTCGATCTCGGTGGCGTCGAAGAGGTCGCCGGGGCTCTCCGGCGCGAGGCGCGGGTGGTCGTAGAGCACGATGGGGGCGGCGAGGACGAGATCGCGCGCGCCGGGCTCTCCCGCGAGGACCGGGAAGCAGCGCACGCTCCTGCACGTCGCGACCGCGTCCGCCGCCCAGTCCGGCGGATCGAGGAGCGACACGAACGCGCCGCCCTCGACGGAGAGGAGGAGGTGCGTCGAGAGGCACGACGCCGGCAGCACCGCGTCGCGCCGCGCGCGCGGGTCGTCCCACGGGGTGAGGTTCTCCACGCGCAGGCGGACCCTGAGCAGGGGCCGCTCCGCCGCGACGGGCTCGACGGTGAGCCGGATGACGCCCGCGATCGCCTCGCTCCGCCAGACGACGCGGCCGGCCAGGGCCCCGGCGCGATCGACGAGCGACTCCGCGCGCTCGCCGCCAGGGAGCTCGAAGCGGACGAGGTGCTCGCCCTCTCCGAGCGCGCGATCGAGCGGGATCTCCCGGACCGCGCCCTCGTCCCAGGGCAGGTGGAGCGCGCCGTCCACCTCGAGCGCCTCGACGCGCCGGAACTCGCTCCCCGACCCGGGCCCGGGCACGGCGCCCAGGACCTCGCGCCGCTCGGCCTGCAGGAAGCGCAGGCTCGCGGAGAGCCGCGGCGCGCCCGCCGGCTCGACGAGGCACTGCGCCTCGAGCCACCACGGCTCGCAGCCCCCCGCCTCGCTCCACCCGCGCGGCGCGAGCACGCCGAACGACCAGCGCCAGCGGTTCTTCGCCGCGGACGCGCGGTACGGGTAGAGGACGTACCCCTCGAGCAGGACGGCGTCGGCTATGCGCCGGGCGCGCTCGAACATGCGTCTCCCTCCGGCGGGCGGGCCCGCCTCGAAAGGTCGGCGAAGAAGGCGTCGATCTCGCGCCGCACCTCGTCCCCGCCATCGAAGCCGCGCCAGGTGCGGCGGATGCGGCCGACGAGCTCGTAGCAGCGGTCGATGGGGACGAGCATGCAGCGCAGGGGACCCTGGCCGCCGCCGCCGCGCCCCTGCCCGGCGTGCGCCTCGCCGCGGACGAGCAGCGCCTCGACGTCGGGCTCGGCCAGCGCGGCGAGCCGCCATCCCGCGGAGACGCGCGCCCACGCCTCGAGCGGGAGCGCCGACTCGGTCGGCCCCACCGGGCTCGGGTAGACCGCGAGCCAGCGCCCCGCGGCGGAGCTGTGGAAGAGGAACGCCAGCCGCACGGGGATCTCGAGGGCGGCCCAGTCCGCCTCCGCGATGGCGCCGCCCCGGTCCTCGAGGACGCGGGTGGGGACGGTGCGGAACCGCGCACCGGCGCCGGGCTGGGCGAAGAGCAGGCCGCACGCGCGGCACGCGCACTCGACCGCGCGTGCCGTGAGGTCGACGACGTGCGGGTGCACCGGCGAGACGGGTGCGCTGCACAGGGCACACACCTCCTCGTTCGTCCGCGCCGCCCGGCCCGGGCGCGCGAAGCGCGAGAGCGCCCCGAGCCCGGTCACGGCGCGGCGCCCTCCGCGGCGCGCGGTCGGCCGAGGGTCACGAGGCGCTCCTCCGGGCGCGGCGTCGTCGCGGGCACGCCCTCGATCACGACGCGCGTCACCTCGGGTGCGGCCTCGACCACGTGCTGCTCGATCGCCCGCGCGAGCGCGGCGCCGGTGGACGGGCAGCCGCCCTTGGCCGCGCGCAGCCTCAGCGTCACGACCCCGTCGTCGCCGAGCGCGACGAGCTCGAGGGCGACGTCCGGCCCGAGCTGCGCGCGCAGCGCCAGGACGGCGCGCTCGACGCGCTCGGCGGGGGGTTCCGGGTGGAGCCCGTGCAGGAGCAGCAGGCTCGCGACGAGCTCGTCCTCGCACAGCCGTGCGCGGAGCGCGTCGTCGAGCGCCCCCGTCTCGGCGGCGAGCTCCAGCACGCGCGCGAGCCCCGCGCCGTAGAGCCGCACGACGCGCTGCACGAGCTCCTCGACGCGCTGCCAGGTGGTCGGGCCGGCCATGCCCCGCACGTCGTCGAGGAGCCGCGCGATGCGGTCGCCCTCGCCCTTGAGGTCATCCGCCATGGCTCAGGCTGGCGAAAGCTTGGGCATGCGCGGGTCGATCGTGTCGCGGGCGCGCGGGTTGATGCCGGTGGAGCGCTCGGCGGTCCCGGTCGCGAAGCGCCGGTCCTGCGGGTCCTGGTCGATCCCGGGCTGGCGCTCGATGCTCCCCGGCCGGTTGCCTTGCCGCACGCCTGGCACGTGCGACGGGAGGTCCGGCCTCACGTCGCGGCGGCCCACCCGCAGGTTCGCGAACAGCTTCGTCTTCCGCGCCATGGCTCACCTCGCCCCGAACCCGAGCATCGGCGAGTGCCGCTGCTCGAGGACCTTGCCCTTGCCGAGGTACATGTGGACCCCGCACGGGAGGCAGGGATCGAAGCTGCGCACCGTCCGCATGATGTCGATGCCCTTGAAGCCGTCCTGCCCGTTCTCCTCGAAGATCGGCAGCCCCTGGACGGCGTCCTCGTACGGCCCCGGCGTGCCGTACTCGTC
>JBJMQK010000559.1:0-4579 GCA_045802735.1 Anaeromyxobacteraceae bacterium
GGGGCGGCCTCGGCGCAAACGTCGGGCACGAGCTCCGGGACGACGGGCGGCAGCTCGGGTTCGTCCGGCAGCAGCGGCTCCGGGATGTCGGGGAGCAGCTCGCAGAGCGGGGGCAAGCTCGACAAGTCGCTCACCGAGGCCGTGCAGAAGCTCCACGCCGCGAACCAGGGCGAGATCCAGTCGGCCCAGCTCGCGACGCAGACCGCCCAGTCACAGGAGGTGAAGAGCTTCGCGCAGCACATGATGACCGACCACCAGAAGAACGATCAGAAGCTGCAGCAGCTCGCGCAGACGATGGGCGCGACGCTGCAGGGCGAGGCCTTCGACAAGAAGCAGAAGGATGCGCAGGAGGACATGCAGAAGGTGCAGGCGAAGACCGGCGCCGAGTTCGACAAGGCGTACATGAAGATGATGGTCGACGACCACAAGAAGGACGTGAAGGAGGTCGAGAGCGCGGCGAAGGACGCGAAGAAGCAGAAGCAGACCGAGCTCGCCTCGTTCCTCGACCAGACGCACTCGAAGATGCAGACGCACCTCCAGGAGGCGCAGCGCATCGAGAAGTCGCTCGGCAAGGGCGGGGCGTCGGCCCAGAGCGGCTCGTCCGGGTCGAGCACCCAGGGCACCGGCTCGTCCTCCTCCGGCTCGAGCGGCTCCGGGATGTCGGGCTCGTCCTCGGGCTCGAGCGGCTCGGACACGACGTCCGGCACGGGCAGCAGCAGCGGCAGCGGCACGGGCGTCTCCGGCGCGTCGGGGTCCAGCGGCAGCCAGGGTGGCAGCGCGGGCGGCTCGAACACCGGCCAAAGCGGGACGGTGGGCGGCACGGCCGCGCCGGACAACGCGCCGGCCGGCGGCAGCCCGGGCGCCGCGGGGGGCAGCAGCAGCGGTCGCCGCGGTAGCAGCGGCAGCAGCGGCTCGAGTGGCTCCAGTGGCTCCAGCTCGGGTGGGACGCGGACGCCGTAGGAGCAGCGTCTCGTCACCGGTGATGGACCGCCGCCCCGGCGAGGAGGGATCCTCGCCGGGGCGGCGTGCCATCAGGTGCGCGGATCGGCGGCGATGAAGTCGAGGCGCCGCGCCTCGGTCCGCCCCGCCGCGCGCGCCCGGCTCTCGGAGCAGAAGCTCGCGAGGAGGCGGCCGTCGATGGACACGCGCCAGCGGTTCCGCTCGAGGCACTCGAGCGTCACGACGTGGGTCCGGACGGCGAAGGTGGTGCGCGGTCGGGTGGTCAAGCCTTGTATCTAACCGGCTGCGGCGGCCGGGGCAGCGGCGCGCGCGGCGGCCGCGAGGGTGGCGTCGAAGAAGTCGAACAGGTCCTGCACCGTGGGGAGCGCCGCGCCGGGCGCCTCGGGGATCCGCGTCACGCTCTGGCCCGTGTAGAAGAGCCCGTGCTCGACGTCGCCCTTCACCGCTGCGGCGAGGAGCGCATCGGTGATGCAGAAGCTCTCGCGGTAGCCGCTCGCCCGGCACAGGCACAGCTCCTCGGCGAGGCACTCGATGCACGCCTTCTTGCGCCCGAAGTAGCCGTCCTTCCCGTAGAACCACGCCTTCGAGCGCGGCGGGAAGCGCTCGCCTGCCGCGAGCGCCTCGGTGAAGGGGTTCCGGATCGCGCGCGCCTTCATGCCCTTCACGCAGCTCGTGATGAGCGTCACGTCGCCCTGGCGCTTCGCGAGGTGCATGCCCTTGAACGCGGGGTGCACGTCGCCGTCGCACGAGGCGAGGAACCGCGTCGCGAGCTGCGCGCCGGCGGCGCCGGCGGTGAAGAGCCCGGCGAGATCCTCCGCGTCGATGCCGCCCGCCGCGACGACCGGCAAGGACGACGAGGCGCGCACCTCGGCGAGGAGCATCGGGAGCGGGTGGTCGATGTCTCCGATGTGCCCGCCGGCCTCGGCCCCCTCCGCCACCAGGAACTCCGCGCCCCATTTCTCGTAGAGCGCGGCGAGCCGGCCCGACGAGACGATCCCCGCGAACGGGATGCCGGCTTCACGGCAGGTGCGCACGACGGAGCGGGAGATGCCGGCGCCCTGGACGACGAACGACACGCCCTCCTCGATCGCGATGCGGACGCAGGTCTGGAAGTCCGCGGGGTTGATCGCCGCCATGAGGTTCACGCCCACGTACCCGGCGGGCGCCTCGGCGCGGGCGCGGCGGATCTCGCCCCGCAGCATCGCCTCGGACTTCACCACCGCCGAGACGGTACCGGCGCCGACGAGGCGCGCGCTGCGCGCGGCGGCGACCTTGCCGGCGAGCCCGTCGGAGGCGTGGATGCCCATCGCGCCCTGGACGAGGAGCCGCTTGCCGGACGCCACGATCGCCTCGATGGCCGCCCGGTCGAGCGCCGGCGCGCGCGCGGTTCCCGCGTGGATCCCTTCGGCCGCCACAGCGTCGCCGTGCCCCATGCGCCCTCCCGCTCGGATCGTGATGTTACGATCGAGTAACTTACTGTACCGTAACAAACGCGCGACGGGATGGCAACGGGCAACGGGTCGCAGGCTGGCCCTCGCCCTTCGTCGTTACGGTTGAGTAGCTCCAGCACCTCGACTACCCTCGGGCCATGGGGGAACGGAGCCAGCGCCGCCTCACCGCGGCGGCGCGCCGGGCGCAGCTCATCGACGTCGGGCGCACCGTCTTCGCGCGGCGTGGCTACGACGCGACCTCGGTCGAGGAGATCGCCGACCACGCGAAGGTCTCGAAGCCCATCATCTACGAGCACTTCGGCGGCAAGGAGGGGCTCTACGCGGTCGTGGTCGACCGCGAGATGGAGTACGTGGTGCGGCGCATCGCCGAGGCGATCGCCACCGGCCGCCCGCGCGAGCGGGTGGAGCGCGCGACGCTCGCCTTCCTCACCTACGTGAAGGACCACCCCGACGGCTTCGCCGTGCTCGCCCACGGCGCGCCCGCGGCCACGGCGACGGGTGGCATGTCGAGCCTCCTGAACGACGTCGCGGAGCGCGTCGGCGACATCTTCGCCGGCGCGTTCAAGGACGCGGGCTACGACCCGAGGTCGGCGCCGATCTATGCGCACGCGCTCATCGGCATGGTGACCGCCGTCGGCCAGTGGTGGACCGAGACGCGCAAGCCCGCCGTCGAGGAGGTCGCGAACCACATCGCGGCGCTCGCGTGGATGGGCCTGCGCCACCTGCCGAAGCGGCCGGCGCTCGCGACGAAGCGCTGAACGGCGGTAGCATGCTCCCGCGGCGACCACCGAGAGGAGCACCGAGTGACGACGTTCGCGTGGGACCCGCAGTTCGCGACCGGGCTTTCCGAGGTCGACGCACAGCACCGCCAGCTCGTCGCGATCATCGACGGCTTCAGCGCGCGCGTCGAGGCGGGCGACGGCCTCGACGCGGCGGCGCTGGCGGCCGTGTACGACCAGCTCGCCGGCTACGCGAAGTACCACTTCGACGAGGAGGAGAAGCTCATGGCGGCCGCCGGCCTCGACCGCCGCCACGTGGAGCGCCACGAGCGCGAGCACGCCGACTTCTGCAAGAACGTCGAGGCGATGGTCGGGCGGGCGGCCGGCGACGACGGCGCCGCCGCGAGGCAGCTCGTCGCGTTCCTGGTCCACTGGCTCACCTACCACATCCTCGGCTCGGACCAGGCCATGGCGCGGCAGATGAGATCCCTCGCTGCGGGTGCGCTCGCGGCGCAGGCGTACGCCGACGAGGAGCGCGCGGTGGACGCCGCGACGGCGACGCTGCTGCGCTCCGTCGCGGCGCTGTTCGAGGCGCTCTCGTCGCGGAACCACGAGCTGACCGCGCTCGCCGCGTCCCTCGAGGCGCGCGTCGAGGAGCGCACGGGCGAGCTGTCCGCGGCGAACCGCGAGCTGCGCGCGCTCGTCTCGCGGGTCGAGCGCATGGCGATGACGGACAGCCTCACGGAGCTGCCGAACCGCCGCTACGCGATGGACCGGCTCGCCGTGGCGTGGTCGCTGGCGCACCGCCATGGCCACCCGCTCGCCTGCCTGCTCATCGACGCCGACGGCTTCAAGGAGGTCAACGACCGCCACGGGCACGACGCGGGCGACGCCGTGTTGCGGGCGCTCGCCTGGGCGATGCGGCAGGCGGTCCGGACGAGCGACGAGGTGTGCCGGCTCGGGGGCGACGAGTTCCTCGTCATCGCCCCGGAGACCCCGCTCGACGGCGCGCTCGTCCTCGGCGAGCGCGTGCGCGCCGCCGTCGCCGCGCTGCGCGTCGAGGCGGGTGGCGGCACCTGGCAGGGGAGCATCAGCGTCGGGGTGGCGGTGGTGGACGCTGCGATGGCCGACGTGCAGGCGCTCCTGCGCACGGCCGACGCCGGCGTGTACGAGGCGAAGCGCTGCGGCCGTAACGCGGTGCGCGTCGCGCCGCCGGCCGGCGCGGTCACACCTTCAGGGGGTGTAAAAAAAGCTCGTCACACGGTCACGGGATGACGAGATGCGGCAGCGCGTCGCATGGCCGCGTGTCACACCGGCATGTGCACGGAGCAGGAGACGATCCAGCTTTACGTCCGGTCGATCCGGGAGATCCCGATGATCTCCGCGGCGGAGGAGCGGAGGCTCGCCGACGCCTACCGCCGGAATGGAGACGACGCCGCCGCCCACCGC
>JBJMQK010000614.1:0-3290 GCA_045802735.1 Anaeromyxobacteraceae bacterium
AGCCCCTTCTTCGTGCGGCGCTCGTACTCGAGGAAGCCGTCGCCGTCGCGGTCGCCGTGCTGCTCGATCCAGTGGAGCGCCGCCTCGGCGTTGGGCAGCAGCGCGTCGAGCGTCTCGCGATCCCCCGTCCAGGAGAAGTACTCCGACAGGAGGATGAGCCAGAGCGGCGTCGCGTCCACGGACCCGTAGTACGGCGTGTGCGGGACCTCGCCCGCCTCCGCCATCTCGCCGAAGCGCACCTCGTGCGGGATCTTGCCCGGCTCCTCGTCGCGCGACGGATCCAGGGTCTTGCCCTGCAGGCGCGCGAGGAAGACGAGCGCGTTCCGCGCGACCTCGGGCGTCGCGAGCAGCGCCTCGTACCCGGCGATGAGCGCGTCGCGGCCGAAGGGACAGGTGTACCAGGGGATGCCGGCGGAGATGACGGGCTGCCCGAAGTGGTGGACGCGCAGCGCCTTGAAGTCCGCGACGCCCTGCGCGAGCGCCTGGTCGAGGGCGTCGTTCGAGGAGCGGAACGTCGTGCAGCGCTCCGCCCACTCGGCGTACGCGCGCCCGCTGTCCCTCGCCCGCGCCTCGAACGGACGCGAGGCCCTGGGCTTCGCCTCGCCCATCCCGGCGAACACGGTGAAGACCGCCTCCGCCGACTCGCCCGGCGCGAGGTGGAAGCGCACCCGCGCGCCGCGGCCGTCGATCCGCTCGAGGCGCGCCGGGCCGGACGCCTCGGCGCGCACCTCGGTGACGTAGTCGCGCCCGTCGAGGCCGCGGTACCGCAGCGTCGCGCGGCCGTCGTCCACCTCCGGGAGGAGGTAGCGCCCGCGCCGCGCGCGGTGCGCCCCGCGGACCTCGAAGACGTCGGCGAAGTCGGCGAGCCACTCCAGGTCGAGCGCCTGGTCGATCGCGCGGCCCTGGAAGTTCGTGAGCACGAACCGGTCGACGAAGACGTCGTCGATGAGCTGGTCGCGGCGCAGGTGCACGTAGTTCACCGGCTCCTTGCCGAGGAGGTCGCCCTCGTGCAGGCCGGGCACGGTGAAGTCGATCTGCGACACGTAGTCGGTCGAGACCTGGGTCGAGAGGCAGAGCGACGGGCCGGCGCCGAGCACCATGCGCCAGCCGGAGAGGTGGCGCGTGTCGGTGAGGAACAGCCCGAGGTCGCGCGCGCCCGCGGGCGCGACGTCGCCGAGCCGGTTCGCGACGAGGAACAGGTTCCCGCGCTTGAGGACGAGCTTCTCGACGCCGGTCGCCTCGGGCTGCCCCGAAGGATCGGAGTACCCGAAGAGCTCCAGCGGGTCGGCCGACGGTGGCGCCCGCCCGACGTGGCGTTCACCCCGCGTGGCAGGACTCCTCGGGGGCGGATGCGAGCGGCCTCGCCTCGGCGGCCGCGCTCGCGTAAAGCCGGAGGTGCTCGGCCGTCATCCGGCCGGCGCCGAAGCGCTCCTGCGCGCGCCGGCGGCAGGCGGCGCGGTCGAAGCCGTCGAGCGAGGCGAGCACCGCCGCCATCTCCTCGACGTCGTGCACGAGGAACCCGGTCACGCCCTCGTCCACGATCTCGGGGACCGCGCCGCGCGGGAAGGCCAGCACCGGCGTGCCACAGAGCATCGCCTCGATGAGCGCGAGCCCGAAGGGTTCCTCCCAGCGGAGCGGCGCCACGAACGCCCGCGCATCCGCGAGGAGCGCGAGCTTCCGCCCACCGCTGACCGCGCCGAGGCGCGCGACGTGCGGCGCGGCGAGCGCCGCCGCGAGGGCGTCGCGCCAGCCCTCGGGCGCGTGGTCGTCGTGCGGCTCGCCTGCGACCAGGATCGGAACGCCCGCGCGCCGCGCCGCCTCGATCGCGACGTCCGGTCCCTTGCACCAGGACAGCCGCCCGAGGAAGGCGGCGTGGCCGCCCGCGCCCTCACCGGCCGGGAAGCGCCGCGGGTCGAGGCCGTGGTGGATGACGTGGCAGGCGAGCTCGGGGTGGAGCGCGGCCTGCCGCGCCGAGATCGCCACGAAGCGCACCCGCGGCGCGCGCGCGTACACGCGCGCCAGCGCCTCGTCGCGGGCGTGGTGGATCGTGTAGACGAGGGGCGCCCCCAGGTGGTCCGCGTGGGCGAGCAGCGACGGCGTGTGCGCGTGCACGACATCCCACCGGCCGCGGGCGACCTCGCGCGCGGCGGCGCGGGCGTGCAGCTGCTCGGCCTCGGCGTCGGGTGGCCACACCGGCTCCGGGAAGAGGTAACGCGCACCCGGCTCCGAGTCCCCCGTCGCGAAGAGCAGCACCTCGTGGCCTGCCGCCCGCAGTCCGGTCGCGAGCTCGTGGACGACGAGCTCGGTGCCGCCGTAACCAGCGGGCGGGACCGCGGCGAAGGGGGTCGAGACGAGCGCGATCCGCACGCCCGACAAGATAGGAACGGCCTCACGCGCGAACATGTGGCGTGCGGCAGGAGCCAGGCCGGCGCGGCGTCGCGGCGGGCGGTCGCACCGCGTCCCGGGGAGCGAGCGCTCCGCAACTGCGCTACACTCGGGCGCCATGGACGTGCAACCGCCCACCCCGCTGACCGAGGAGATGTTCCACTCCTTCCTGCAGCTCGCCGTGAAGCGCCTGGCGAGCGACGTCCACTTCGAGGTCGGCTACCCGCCCACCTACCGCGTGTTCGGTGAGCTGCTCGCCGCGAAGTACCCGCCGCTCACGCACGAGGACACCGAGGCGATCGCGAACTTCGTCCTGCAGGCCCCCGGGTCGGGGTTCACGCCCCTCGACTTCCGCGAGGTGGACCGCAGCTACTCGCTGCCGGGCGTGTCGCGCTTCCGCGCGTCGATCTTCAAGCAGCGCGGCTCCTGGGGCGCCGTGATGCGCACCATCCCGTTCCAGATCCCCGACTTCCAGACCCTCAACCTGCCGCCCTCGATCCAGATGGTGGCGGAGGCGCGGCGCGGGCTCGTCCTCGTCACCGGCGCGACGGGGAACGGCAAGTCCACCACCCTCGCCGCGATCATCCACCACATCATCCAGAACCAGCGGCTGCACGTGGTCACGGTCGAGGATCCGATCGAGTTCATCTTCGCGGGCGGCAAGGGGCTCGTGATCCAGCGCGAGGTCGGCTCCGACACCGCGAGCTACTCCGACGCGCTGCGCGCCGCCCTCCGCCAGGATCCGGACATCATCATGGTGGGCGAGCTCCGCGACCGCGAGTCCGCCGACATCTGCCTCAAGGCGGCGGAGACCGGGCACCTCGTCATCACCTCGCTCCACACCCCGGACGTGACCCGCTCGATTGGCCGGGTGGTGGGTCTGTTCCCCGCCGACGAGCAGGACA
>JBJMQK010000018.1:0-3056 GCA_045802735.1 Anaeromyxobacteraceae bacterium
GAAGAGCCGGCCCACCTCCTCCTGGAGGCGAGCCAGGTCGCGCATCGGGTCCCAACGGTTCAATGTTGCCATGTCTTTTCTCCTTGTGAGCGGGCCACGAGAGCCGTTCGCAGAGGCAACGTAAAGCGGGTCTCCGACCTGTCAAACGCCGCGGCGCGCCTCGCTAACTGCCCAGAAGGCCAGGGGTATGCCGACAGGGGCCCACTTGACCTACATCGGGGGCCATGCTACTTGGGCCGCCCCTTATGATCGTCGGATCCATCACGCGCCGTTACGCGAAGGCCCTCTTCGACCTCGCGGTCGAGGCGGGCAAGGTGGAGGCGTGGTCGGAGAGCCTCCTTTCCCTCAAGCGCGCCGTCGAGGCCTCGGAGGAGCTGCGCGACATCCTCGTGAACCCCATCTACACGAGGGACCAGCGGCGCGCGATCGGCGCGAAGCTGGTCGCGGCGCTCCGCCTGGATCCCGAGCCGGCGAACCTCCTGTACCTGCTCGGCGACCGGAATCGCCTCGCCTACCTGGGCTCCATCGTCGAGACGTTCGGCGTGCTGGCCGACGAGAAGCTCGGCCGCGTGCGCGCCCGCGTCACCTCGGCGGTGGCGCTCGACCTGCCGAACGCGCAGGCCATCGCCGACAAGCTCGCCCGCGCCACGAACGCGCAGGTGATCCTCGACCGCAACGTCGACCCCGCGCTGCTCGGCGGCGTCGTCGCGCAGGTCGGGAGCCTCACCTTCGACGGCTCGATCCGCACCCAGCTCGAGGCGCTGCGCACCGCGCTGAAGCAGTAGCGCCCTTCATCCCCTCGACCGCAGCAGCGACACCCGGAGAGCGAACGCATGGAAATCCGCGCCGACGAGATCAGCCGCATCATCCGCGAGCAGATCAAGGACTACGGCAAGAAGGTCGAGGTCAGCGAGACGGGCACGGTGCTCTCCCAGGCTGACGGCGTCGCGCGCCTGTACGGCCTGTCCGGCGCCGCCGCCGGCGAGCTGCTCGACTTCCCGCACGGCATCCGCGGCCTCGTGCTGAACCTCGAGGAGGACAACGTCGGCGCCGCCATCATGGGGCACTACGAGGTCATCCGCGAAGGCGACCCCGTGAAGCGCACGGGCCGCATCGCCGAGGTCCCGGTGGGTGAGGAGCTGCTCGGCCGCGTGGTCGACGGCCTCGGCGCCCCCATCGACGGCCGCGGCCCCATCGCCTCGAAGGCGATGCGCAAGATCGAGCTCAAGGCGCCCGGCATCGTGAAGCGCAAGTCGGTGCACGAGCCGATGCAGACCGGCCTCAAGGCGATCGACGCCCTCGTGCCGATCGGCCGCGGCCAGCGCGAGCTCATCCTCGGCGACCGCCAGACCGGCAAGACCGCCGTCGCGATCGACGCGATCATCGCGAACAAGGGCCAGAACGTCTTCTGCGTCTACGTCGCCATCGGCCAGAAGCAGTCGACCGTGGCGCGCGTCGTGGAGCGGCTCCGCCAGGCCGGCGCGATGGACTACACCATCGTCGTCTCCGCCAGCGCGTCCGACCCCGCCCCGATGCAGTACCTCGCGCCCTACACCGGCGTGACGATGGGCGAGTTCTTCCGCGACTCGGGCCGCCACGCGCTCATCATCTACGACGACCTCTCGAAGCACGCCGTCGCATACCGCCAGCTCTCGCTGCTCCTCCGCCGCCCGCCGGGCCGCGAGGCGTACCCGGGCGACGTCTTCTATCTCCACAGCCGCCTGCTCGAGCGCGCCGCGAAGCTCTCGGACAAGGAGGGCGGCGGGTCGCTCACCGCGCTCCCCATCATCGAGACGCAGGCGGGCGACGTCTCGGCGTACATCCCGACGAACGTCATCTCGATCACCGACGGCCAGATCTTCCTCGAGACGGACCTCTTCAACTCCGGCGTCCGCCCGGCCATCAACGTCGGCATCTCGGTGTCGCGCGTCGGCGGCTCGGCGCAGATCAAGGCGATGAAGCAGGTCGCGGGCTCCCTCAAGCTCGAGCTCGCCCAGTACCGCGAGCTCGCCGCGTTCGCCCAGTTCGGCTCCGACCTCGACAAGGCCACCCAGGAGACGCTCGCCCGCGGCGAGCGCCTCGTCGAGGTGCTGAAGCAGGGCCAGTACCAGCCGATGTCGGCCGCGCACCAGGTCATCCAGATCTACGCCGCGACGAACCGCGACGAGACCGGGACGAACTGGGTCCGCAACGTGCCGGTGGACCAGGTGAGCCGCTACATGAAGGAGCTCCTCGAGTTCCTCGACGCGCGCCACCCCGAGATCGCGAAGACGATCACGGACAAGAAGACGCTCGACGACGGCGTCAAGGCGAGCATCAACAAGGCGCTCACCGAGTTCCGCTCCGTCTTCAAGGCCCAGGAGTAGCCGGAAGCCCGGCTCGAGGTCACCCTTGCCCTCCCTGCGCGACATCCGGAACCGGATCGGTTCCGTCAAGAACACCCGGCAGATCACCAAGGCCATGAAGATGGTGGCCGCCGCGAAGCTGCGCCGCGCCCAGGACGCGATCACGAAGGCGCGCCCGTACGCGACGCAGCTCGAGGAGGCGCTGGCGCGCATCGCCGCGCGCGCCTCGGCCGAGGGGACGCTCACCCACCCGCTCCTCGCCCAGCGCCCCGCGCGCGTCGTCGAGGTCGTCGCCGTCACGAGCGACCGCGGCCTCGCCGGCGGCTTCAACTCGAACGTGGTGCGGCGCATCCAGCGCTTCGCCACGGAGTCGACGGACACGTACGCCGAGATGGTCTTCTCGACGATGGGCCGCAAGGCGCGCGACTTCCTGCGCGCCCGCAAGCTCACCATCCGCAAGGACTACGCCGGCATCCACCAGAACCTCTCCTACGCCAAGGCGGAGGAGGTCGCGCGCGAGCTCTCCGCGCGCTTCCTCTCGGGCGAGGTCGACGCCGTCTTCCTCTGCTACAACGAGTTCAAGAGCGCGATCACCCAGAAGGTCGTCGTCCGCCAGCTCCTCCCCATCCAGACGGGCGAGGTGCAGGACGCGACCGCCGGGTTCGACTTCCTGTACGAGCCGTCGCGCCAGGCGCTGCTCGAGGAGCTCGT
>JBJMQK010000098.1:0-10306 GCA_045802735.1 Anaeromyxobacteraceae bacterium
CGGCACGTCCTCGAGACCGACGCCGAGCGCCGTCACCTCACCGTCTTCGGCGGCAAGCTCACCGACTGCCTCAACGTGGGCGAGGAGATCTGCGACGAGGTGAGGCGGCTCGGCGTCGCGCTGCCGTTCCCGGACGTCGTCTGGTACGGGGAGCCGCACCCGGCGCTGCGCGAGCAGTACTTCCACCAGGCGCGCCTCATGGGCCTCGACGCGATGACCTCGCCGAGCGCGTCCGAGAAGCTCTCGACGCGGCTCTGGCGCAGGTACGGCGGCGGGGCGCTCCCCATGCTCGACACCATCCGCTCCGATCCGCGGATGGCGGAGGTCATCATCGAGACGAGCGAGTACCTGCGCTGCGAGCTCGACGAGGCGGCGCGCCGCGAGATGGTGGTGAAGCTCGAGGACTTCCTCAGGCGCCGCTCCAAGATCGCGCTGGTGGTGCGGCGCGACGCGATCCGCGACGCCGCCGGCCTGCGCGAGGCCGCGCGCATCCTGTTCGGCGACGCGGCCGACGCCAAGATCGCCGAGTACTTCGGGGAGCGCGACGCGCGCGCGTCGCTGGCGTGAGCGGCCCCTCGCCGGATCCGTTGCACCCGTCCGCCCGCGGGCACATGCCTCACGCATGAGCGCGACACGCCGCCCGTGGCCCGCCGACGTGAAGACGCTCGCCGTGGACGTCGGGGGCACGCGCCTCAAGGCGAGCGTCCTCGACCGCCGCGGCGAGATGGTGGTGGAGCGGGCGCGGATGGACACGCCCTATCCCTGCCCGCCGGACGCGCTCGTGGAGGCGCTGTGCGGGCTCGCGCGCGACCTGCCGACCCATCACCGCGCCTCCGTGGGGTTCCCCGGGCTCATCCGCAAGGGCGTGGTGCGGCAGGTGCCGGCGCTCTCGCGGCGCAAGCGCGGCGGCCCCGAGAGCGCGAAGCTCGCGGCGCGCTGGGCCGGCTTCCGGCTGCGCGACGCGCTCGAGGAGGCCCTCGGCGTGCCGACGCTCGTCGCGAACGACGCCGACGTCCAGGGGAGCGCCGTCGTGCGCGGCGAGGGCATGGAGCTCGTCGTGACGCTCGGCACCGGCGTGGGCTGCGCGCTGTTCGAGGACGGCGTGCTCCTGCCGCACCTCGAGCTGTCGCACGCGCACTTCAAGGGCGCGCTCTCGATCGACCTCGCCCTCGGCGACGCCGAGCGGCAGCGCCTCGGCAAGAAGAAGTGGAACCGCCGCGTCGCGCGCGCGCTCCACTGGCTCGAGGAGGTGGTCCTCTTCGACCGGCTCTACCTCGGCGGCGGCAATGCCAAGGACCTCGCACTCGACCTCGGGGACCACGTCGAGGTCGTCTCGAACCTCGCCGGCATCACCGGCTGCATCCGGCTCTGGGACCGCTACGACGGCCCGATCACGCGTCACCCGACGAACGGCGCGGCCTCCGTTCCCCGTTCGCCCTGAGCGGAGCGAAGCGGAGTCGAAGGGCGCGCTCCGGACTACGGCCGCCGCGCGGCCGCGGCGCGCCCCGCGATCCCGTACCGCCGCAGCTTCTTCGCGATCATCGTGTGCGACGTGCCGAGCTGCGCCGCGAGCTTGCGGCTCGACGGGTGCGCCGCGTAGAGCCGCTCGAGGAGCCCGCGCTCGAAGGCGGCCACCGCCTCCGCCCAGCTGCCGCGCGCCTCGACCGCGGCGTCGGTCACGCGCGACCCGGCGAGCTCGAGGTCGGCGGCGTCGAGCACGCTCTCGTCGGTCATCGTCGCGGCCCGGAAGATGACGTTGCGCAGCTGGCGGACGTTCCCGGGCCAGCTCGAGGCGAGGAGCGCCGTCACCGCGCCGGGCGAGAGGCGACACGTCTTCCGCTGCACCTGCGCGCAGGCGCGCTCGAGGAAGTGGCGCGCGAGGAGGAGGATGTCGTCGCCGCGCTGCCGCAGCGGCGGCACCTCGAGCGTGAGCACGTTGAGCCGGTAGAAGAGGTCCTCGCGGAACGCGCCGCTCGCGACCATCGCGTCGAGGTCGCGGTGCGTCGCGCTGAGGACGCGCACGTCCACCTGCAGCTCGCGGTCGCCGCCCACGCGGCGGAAGCGCCCGTCGTTCAGGAAGCGCAGGAGCTTCGCCTGGAGGTAGGGCGACATCTCGCCGATCTCGTCGAGGAAGATCGTGCCGTGGTCGGCCATCTCGAGGAGGCCCGGCTTGCCGCTGCGGTGCGCGCCGGTGAACGCGCCGGGCGCGTAGCCGAACAGCTCGCTCTCGGCGAGGCTCTCCGGCAGCGCCGCGCAGTTGAGCGCGAGGAACGGCGCGTCGCGCCGCGCGCTCGCGAGGTGGCAGGCGTGCGCGACGAGCTCCTTGCCCGTCCCGGTCTCGCCGCGCACGAGGAGCGGCGCCTCCACCGCGGCGACGCGCGCGGCGCGCGCCCTGAGCGCCCGCATCGGCGGCGACGCGCCGAGGATGGCGTCGAAGCCGCCGCCGGCCGCCGGGTGCTGCAGCGCCTGCAGGCGATCGCCCACGCGCCGCGGCGACTGGAGCGTCACGACGCCGCCGGCCGCGCCGCCGTCGCGCGCCGCCTCCGCCACCGGCGTCGCGTCGAGCAGGAACGGCTCGCCGCCGAGGGTGATCTCGCGCGCCGGGGCGCGGAACCCGCTCCGCACGAGCTCGTCCTGCAGGCCGGGGTCGCCGAACAGCGCGCCGACGGCGAGCCCGCGCAGCCCCGCCGCCGCGACGCCGGCGAGCGCCGCCGCGGCGCCGTTCCCCGCGGTCACGACGCCGCTCGCGTCGACGGCGAGCACCGGGTCGGGCATCGCGGCGAGGAGCGCCTCGAGGTGGAGCGCGCGGCGGGCGCCGGGGAGGAGGTCCACCTCGGTCACGCCCTCCACGCCCTGCACGCGGCCGAGCGCGCCGCGCAGGTCGGCGAGGCCGCGCGCCGCGAGCGCGGGGGCGTCGATGTAGATGTGCGGCGGCTCCACCTCGACGGCGACCACGTTGAGGCGCCGCCGCGCCAGGACGGCGAGGATCTCCTGGGCGATGCCGACGCGGTCGGCGAAGCGGACGTCGAGGCGCATGGGCCTGCCACTGTAGCGCAGTGAGTACAGCGTAACGAGGACGTTCCAGCACGGGCCGCGGCGCGCGCCCGCGGCGGCAGAAGCGGTGCAAGGTCGCGGTCGTGGGGCGCCGGCGGGGCGGCCCCGGACGTGCCGCCCTGCGCGCCCGCGCCGCGGGTGGAAGCGATCGTGTACAGCGCGCCGGCGCGCACTCCGAGGAACATCGCGACGTTCCGCGCTGGCGCCGCGCTTGCAGCGGGAGCCAGGGTCGATCCCTTTCACGCACGGAGAATCCCCATGCTCGTCGGCGTCCCCAAGGAGATCAAGGTTCGCGAGTACCGCGTCGGGCTCGTCCCGGCGAGCGTCCGCGAGCTCGTCGCGCACGGCCACAAGGTCCTCGTCGAGACCGGCGCGGGCCAGGGCATCGGCATGGCCGACGCGGACTACGAGGCGGCCGGCGCCATCGTGGCGCGGAGCGCCGCCGAGGTGTTCGAGAAGGCCGAGCTGGTGGTGAAGGTGAAGGAGCCGCTCGCCGCGGAGCGCAGGCGCCTGCGCCCGGGCCAGGTGCTCTTCACCTACCTGCACCTCGCGCCGGACCGCGAGCAGGCGCAGGACCTCGTCGCCTCCGGCGCGACCTGCATCGCGTACGAGACCGTCACCTCGGCCTCGGGCGGCCTCCCGCTGCTCGCGCCGATGTCCGAGGTGGCCGGGCGCATGTCGATCCAGGCCGGCGCGTACTTCCTCGAGAAGGCGCACGACGGGCTCGGCGTGCTCCTCGGCGGGGTCCCGGGCGTCGATCCGGCGAAGGTGGTGGTGCTGGGCGGCGGCGTCGTCGGCACGCACGCGGTGGCCATCGCGCTGGGGATGGGCGCCGAGGTGTGGGTGCTCGATCGCAGCGTCGACGTGCTGCGGAACCTCTGGAAGCAGTTCGGCCGCCCGCTCAACACCGTCTTCGCGACGCGCGACGCGGTCGAGAAGCACTGCGCGACGGCCGACCTCGTCATCGGCGGCGTCCTCGTCCCCGGCGCGTCGGCGCCGAAGCTCGTCACCGCCGCGACGGTGAAGAAGATGAAGCAGGGCTCCGTCATCGTGGACGTCGCCATCGACCAGGGCGGCTGCTGCGAGACCTCGCGCCCCACGACGCACGACGAGCCGACCTACATCGTGGACGGCGTCATCCACTACTGCGTCGCCAACATGCCGGGCGGCGTGCCGCGCACCTCGACGTTCGCGCTCAACAACGCCACGCTGCCGTTCGTGCTCGCGCTCGCCGACAAGGGCGCGAGGAAGGCGCTCGAGGACGACAGGCACCTCCTCGCCGGCCTCAACGTCTGCCGCGGCCGCATCACGCACCGCGAGGTCGCGCAGGCGCTCGGCCTCGAGTACGTCGAGCCGCTCGCGGCGCTCGCCCGCTGAGGTCCGCGCCCGCCCGGCGCCGCCGCGGGGCAGCGGCGCCGGGTCATAGCGGCGGTGGTCCGGACGAGGTCCGCATCACCGCAGCCGCGGGGCCTCGACCGCGCTCCGGCGCGTCTCGCTGCGCCAGTGGGCGAGGTCGAGGGTCGTCAGCTCGAGCTCGGAGAGCAGGGTGTCGCCGTCGCGCTGCGACCGCCGCAAGGTGAGCCCGGTCCCGACGACGCCGCCGATGGCGACGAGGAGCGCGATCACCTCGGCGAGGAGGTGGATCGCGCTCGTGCCGCTCGCGATGTCCGCGGCCAGGTCGACGCCGAGCGTCGCGGTTATGACGAGGACCAGCGCCGCGGGCCACGCGAGCGCACGCCCGCGGCTCGCGCCTTGCTGCCGCTGGCGCGCGATGATCGCGTCGAGCTCGTCGCCCTCTGTGTGTGAGCGCTCCCGTTCCGACGTGCTCTCGACCATGTGCCGCCTCGCCGCGTGGGGGGACCGGAGCGCCGCCGAGCGCTTCCGATGAACCTAGGTCGGTTGCACTGACAGCGTATGTCCCAGGATAGCGGGAGCCCCGGCCGTGCTGCGTCGCGCGCCCCGGGCGGGGCCGCCGCGGCCGGGCTGACGGTCACGACCGGCTGCGCCGGATGATGCCGCGGCAGCGCCAGTGCAGGAAATTCACGAAGATCCAGAACCGCTTGAAGGCGGGGTTGCGGGTCTCCCGGCGGTGGTACCGGTAATAGATCTGCTGCGCGATCGCGGCGACGCGGAACAGCCCGAACACCTCGTAGAACGCCCAGCTCGCAGGGCGCAGGCCGGTGCGGTCGAGGTAGTGGGCGACGATCTCCTCGCGCCGCAGCATGCCGGGGAGATCGCTCGGCTGGCGCCGCGTCGCGCGCATGAGGATCGGATCGTCGGCGTGGACCCAGTAGGCGAGCGCACCGCCGAGGTCCATGAGCGGGTCGCCGATCGTCGCCATCTCCCAGTCGAGGACGCCGACGATGCGCGTCGGGTCGGCGGCGTCGAGCACCACGTTGTCGAGGCGCCAGTCGTTGTGGATGACGCAGCGCGCGACGTCGTCGGGCACGCGCTCGGCGAGCCACGCGCGCACGGAGGAGAACGACGGCACGTTCCAGGTGCGCGCCTTCTCGTACCGGGCCGACCAGCCCTCCACCTGGCGCCGCGGGTACCCCGGCCCCTTGCCGAGCGCCGCGAGCCCGGCGCCGCGCGGGTCGACCGCGTGCAGCGCGACGAGCGCGTCGACGAGCGCGAGCGAGAGCCGCCGCGCCTCCGCCGGCCCGACCCGCACGCCCTCCGGGAAGCGCGCCCGCGGGACGATCCCCTCGATGCGCTCCATGACGTAGAACTCGGCACCCAGGACCGACGTGTCGCGGCACAGGCCCACCATCGTCGGGACGGCGGGGAACGCCGGCTTGAGCGCCTTCTGGATGTCGTGCTCGCGCGCCATGTCGTGCGCCGACCGCGCCTTCGTGCCGGCCGGCGGGCGCCGCAGCACGAGGTCGCGGTTGCGATAGCGCAGCCGGTAGGTCCAGTTGGACGCGCCGCCCGCATACTGCGTCACCTCCGGTGGACCCTCGAGGCCCGGGGCGACGGTCGCGAGCCAGCGGTCCACCGCCGCGACGTCGAGCTCCTCCCCCGGGCGGATGGCGCCCCGCGGCGCGCGGCTCACCGCGCCTGCCTCGCCGGCAGCGCCGGCACCGCCGCCGCCGGCGCGAGCGGCGGCGCGGAGAGGCGCCCGACGCCGTCCGCCTCGAGGCTCCCGAGGTAGAGGACGCCGCGCCGCTCACGCACGCTCGTCACCGGCGCGTAGGCGCCCTTTCCCGCGTCGCGCAGCACCTCGCTGACGCGGCCGTCCTCCCCGACCGCGAGCGCGAAGCCCTGCGCGGCGGGCTCGGGCTGGAGGAAGCGCGGGACGCGCAGGATGACCTTCCGGAGCGAGGGGTAGGGCGCGAGCACGTCGAGCGCGGGCACGCGCGGCGAGTAGAGCGCGACCCAGAACGCGTGGCGCTCGGCGGACCAGGTGAGGTTGTCGGGGAGGCCCGGGAGGTCGTCGAGGAAGACGTCGGAGCGGCCGCGCCGCGGGCCCGTGAGCCAGTACCGCGTGATGCGGTAGGCGCCGGTCTCGTTCACGAGCACGTAGGCGCCGTCGCCCGCCACCGCGACGCCGTTCGCGAACTGCAGGCCGGAGAGGAGCAGCTCCGTCGCACCGGTCGCCGGGTGGTAGGCGAGGAGCCGCCCGCGCCCGCCGTGCTCGAGGACGTCCTCGCGGTCGTGGTGGATGCCGAAGCGTGAGGAGGCGTCGGAGAAGTAGACGGTCCCGTCGGGCGCGACGTCCACGTCGTCGATGAAGCCGAAGGGCACGCCGCCGTGCTGGGTGGCGAGCGTGCGCAGCTCGCCGGCGGCGGTGAGCAGGAGCAGGCCGCGCACGGCGTCGCAGACGTAGAGCTGGCCCTCCCGGTCGAAGGCGAGCCCGAGCGGCCGCCCGCCGGTGCGGGCGAGCTCCTGGAGAGCGCCGCTCTCAGGATCGAGCCGCACGATGCGGCCGTCGGCCGTGCCGGTCACGACGCGCCCGCGGGAGTCGAGGGCGATCGCCTCGGGGCCGTGCACCGCGCCCGCGGCGAGGCGCGCGAGCCCGCGGAAGCGGTCGTTCGGCGCGAAGCGTGGGTCGTGCGGCGAGGGGGGAGGCCGCCACGCGACGGGCGCGATCGGCACCGGCCAGAGCGCGAGGTAGGCGAGGAGGAGGGCGAGCGCGCCGGACGTCGAGAGCAGCGCGGTGCGGCGCCCGCGGCGGGGCGGGCTCACCGCGCGACCATCCCGTGCGCGCGCAGGATGCGGCGCGCCACCGCGTCGATGTGCACCTCGTCGGCGCCGTCGTAGATGCGCGCGCCGCGCTCGTGCGCCCACCAGAACGCGAGCGGCGTGTCGTCGGTCATGCCGAGGCCCCCGAGCGTCTGGATGGCGCGGTCGAGCACGCGCTGGAGCGTGCGCGCGACGGTGAACTTGATGAGCGAGATCTCCTCGCGCGCGGCGTACACGCCCTCGGCCTCGATCTTCCACGCGGCGTGCAGCACCATGAGCCGGGCGGCGTGGATCTCGGCCCGGCTCTCGGCGATGAAGCCCTGCACGAGCTGGCGCGTGCCGAGCGGCTTCCCCGGGGCGAGCTCGCGCGTCGCGGCGTGGCGGCACATGAGCTCGAAGGCGCGCTCGCAGATGCCGATCCAGCGCATGCAGTGGTGGATGCGCCCCGGCCCGAGCCGCTCCTGCGCGATGAGGAACCCCATGCCCTCCCCGCCGAGCAGGTTCTCGAGCGGCACGCGCGCGCCGTGGTACGCGACCTCGCCGTGGCTCGCCCAGTCGCCGCCGCGATCGCCCATCACCGAGAGGTTGCCGAGGCGCTCGAACCCGGGCGTGTCGGTGGGCACGATGATCATGCTCGCCCGCCGGTAGCGGTCCTCGGCGTCGGGGTCGGTCGTCGCCATGCAGATGGCGAAGGCCGCGCCGTCGGCGCCGGTGGCGAACCACTTGTGGCCGTGCAGCACCCACGCGCCGCCCTCCTTGCGCGCGGTGGTCGAGAGCCACACCGGGTTCGAGCCGGCGTGCTCGGGCTCGGTCATCGTGAAGCAGCTCCGGATGTCGCCGCGCACGAGCGGCGCGAGGAAGCGCTCGCGCTGCGCGTCGGTGCCGTACTGCATGAGGAGCTCCATGTTGCCCGCGTCGGGCGCCTGGCAGTTGAACGCCCAGTGACCGATGGGGCTCTTCCCCAGCTCCTCCGACAGGTGCGCGTACTCGACGAGCGAGAGGCCGGCGCCGCCGTGCGCCTCCGGGACGAACGCCGCCCAGAGGCCGGTCTCGCGCGCCCGCTCGCGCACGCGCGCGAGCCGCGGCAGGAGCGCGGCGAACCCCTCGCGCCGCAGCGCCGGCTCGAGCGGGAACAGCTCCTCGGCGAGGAACGTGCGGGCGAGGCCGCGGAGGGGTTCGACCCTGGGAGGTTCGCTGAAGTCCATGCCGGTCCCCTGTCGCGCCGCGCCGACGCCGCGGGCGTTCGGGCGCGCCGCTGGATCCTAGGCGCGGCCCGGCGCCGTGTCGGCCCCATCTGGACAGGACGCCACGTCACACGCGGCGACGAGCGCGTTGACGCGCCGTTCATGAGTGGGTAGACGGTGCGTTCACAACTGACTCCCGGGGGAGACCACATGCGCAGTCCGAGACACCTCTTGGCCGCGGCGATCGCGGCCACCGTGCTGGCGACCACCGCCCGCGCGCAGACCGCGGCGCCGCCCACCTTCGATCTCGAGCGGCTCATGCTCGACCCCGCGGCGCGCGACTCGCTCGTCGTCGGCACGGGCAACATCGGCCCTGCCGGATCGAGCCGCGTCTCCCTCACCGCGCACTGGGAGCGCCGCCCCCTCGTCGTGCTCGACACGGGCGACTTCCGCGGGCGTGGCATCGGCGCGAACGGGAACGTGGCGCAGGACCTCGTGAAGGACCGCTTCACGCTCCACTTCGGGGTGGCGTACAGCATCCTCGACCGGCTCGAGTTCCACGCGATGCTGCCGTTCTTCTGGCAGAACCGCGCCGCCGGCGGACCCGCGCCGGGGCCGGAGGGCACGGTGAAGCGCGTGGGCTTCGGGATGCCGTCGCTCGGCCTCAAGCTCGCGCTCCTCCAGCAGGCTGCGGGAGCGCCGCTGAACGTGGCCGTCGCCGGCGACGTCCTCCTGCCCTGGGGCACGCAGGAGGCCTACGGCAGCCCGACGGACGTGGCGTTCACGCCGCGCCTCGAGATCGGGCGCCGCATCGACAAGATCGCGGTCGGCGCGAGCGGCGGCGGGCTCTTCCGCGCGAACGACATCACGTTCGGGTCGAGGAACCTGCGGCACGAGATCTTCGCGGGCGCCGTCCTCGCGTACATCGCCGACCCGCTGCGCTTCGAGGTGTCCGGCCGCGGCACGTTCAACACGAGGGGGCTGGGGCAGAACGTGGAGACGCTGGCCGGCGTCCGCTGCCTCCTCGGCGGGTTCGAGGTGTCGCTGCTCGGCGGGCCCGGCTTCGGCGAGTCGCCCGGCACGCCCACCTGGCGCGGTCTGTTCGCGCTCGCCATCAACACCGAGGGCGAGAGGGCCGCGCCGGCGCCCGCTGCCGCCCCGCCGCCGCCTCCTCCCCCTCCTGCTGCTCCTCCTGCTGCTCCGCCGCCGCCCGCGCCGCGCGATCCCTGCGCCGCGGGCGAGGCGCACTCGCCCGAGCAGTGCCCGGACCTCGACGACGACGGCGACGGCGTCCCGAACGGCCGGGATCGTTGCCCCACCGTGAAGGGCGCGCCCGAGAACGAGGGCTGCCCCGACACCGACCGCGACGGCGACGGCATCCCCGACCGCCTCGACGCCTGCCCCGACCAGCCCGGCATCCCCGAGTTCAAGGGGTGCGCGCCGCCGGCGAAGGCCGAGCTGAAGCAGGGCAAGATCGAGATCAAGGACAAGGTCTTCTTCGACACCGGGAAGGCGACGATCCAGGAGCGCTCGCACTCGCTCCTCGACGACGTCGCCAAGGTCATGCAGGCGCACCCCGAGGTGCAGCACGTCGTGATCGAGGGCCACACCGACAACACCGGCGCCGCGAGCTTCAACAAGACGCTCTCCGCAGCGCGCGCCGCCGCGGTGCGCAACTACCTCGTCAGCAGGGGCGTGGAGGCGGGGCGCCTCGAGGCGAAGGGCCTCGGCGCGTCGCGCCCGACCCAGCCGAACACCACGGCGAAGGGCCGCGAGGCGAACCGGCGGGTGGAGTTCATCGTCGGCGAGGTGTCGACGCAGTAGCGGGTGCGGCGGCGCACTCCTCCGGTGGAGCCCGCAGGGGCTCCACCGGAGCCGCACTTAGC
>JBJMQK010000099.1:0-5272 GCA_045802735.1 Anaeromyxobacteraceae bacterium
GGACAGAAGTCGGAGTCGCCCGACGCGATGACGTACGTGTCGATGTGCTCGCGCAGGTAGCACAGCTCGAGCGCGTCGATGACGAGCCGCACGTCCGCGCCGTTCTTTCCGGCGCGCGTGGAGGGCGGCACGTCCACGAGCTCCACGCCCTTGTCGTGCAGCCGCTGCGTCGCCTCGGCGAAGCGCGTCCAGTCGGCGTAGGCGCGCCGGAACACCACCTTCCCCTTCTCGAGGAGCGTGTCCAGCGCCGGCTGGAGGTCGAAGGTCTCCGCGGCGATCCCCGTCCGCGTGACGAGGTTCTCGAAGTCGACGAAGAGGGCGATGCGTTGATCGAGGCTGTCGCGTTTCATGTTACGTGAACCTCGCGCGGAAGCGGCGCCACCGCAAGGAAACCGACCGAGGGGGAGCCATGAAAGCCGTCTGGATCACGAAGTTCGGGGGCCCCGAGGTGCTCGAGGTGCGGGACGCGCCCGACCCGGAGCCCGGCCCGGGCGAGGTGCGGGTGCGCGTGCGCGCGGCGGGCCTCAACTTCGCCGACATCATGGCGCGGCTCGGCCTCTACCCCGACGCGCCGAAGCCGCCCTGCGTGGTCGGCTACGAGGCGGCGGGCGTCGTGGACGCGCTCGGGAGCGGCGTCGCGGGGCCGCCCGTCGGGACGCGCGTCCTCGCGCTCTCGCGCTTCGGCGGGCAGGCCGAGGCGATCTGCATCCCGGCGGCGCAGGCCGTGCCCATGCCCGCCGCGATGAGCTTCGAGGAGGCCGCGGCACTCCCGGTGAACTACGTCACCGCCTACCACGCGCTCTTCCGCGTGGCGGCGCTCCGCCCCGGGGAGAAGGTGCTCGTGCACATGGCGGCGGGCGGCGTGGGGATCGCCGCGCTCCAGCTCTGCCGCACGGTGGAGGGCGTCGAGACCTTCGGGACGGCCTCGCCGTCGAAGCACGACGCCATCCGCGCCCAGGGCTGCGACCACCCGATCGACTACCGCGCGCTCGACTACGCGAAGGAGGTCCGCCGGCTCACCGGCGGGAAGGGCGTCGACGTGGTCCTCGACGCCCTCGGCGGGAACGACTGGCGCAAGGGCTACAAGCTCCTCCGCGCCGCCGGCCGGCTCGTCTGCTACGGCTTCGCGAACCTCGCGTCCGGCGAGAGGCGGAGCGTCCCGCGGACGCTCGCCACGATGGCGACCGTCCCGGTGTTCACGCCCATCGGGCTCATGAACGACAACCGCTCGGTCGGCGGCATCAACGTGGGCCACCTCTGGCACGAGGCGGAGATGCTCGCGGGCGAGCTGCAGGCGCTGCTCGCGCTGTACGAGAGGGGCGCGGTGAAGCCGCGCGTCGACGAGGTCTACGCCTTTGCGCGCGCCGCCGACGCTCACCGCCGCATCCAGTCGCGGAAGAACGTGGGGAAGGTCATCCTCGTGCCGTGAAGCCGTCCGGCCTCAGCGCTGGCCGACGCGGATCTTGAGGCTCGCGAGCCCGCACAGCATGACCGCCGTCGCCGACGCCACCGTCGGCCAGACGATGCGCTCGCCGAGGAGGAGCGCCGACCAGACGAGCGTGAGCAGCGGCTGCGCGAGCTGGATCTGCCCGACGCGGGCGACCCCGCCGAGCGCGAGCCCCACGTACCAGACGTAGAGCCCGAGGAACTGGCTCACGAGCGAGACGTAGGCGAACGCGCCGAGCGCCCGCGGGCTCGCGGCGTGGCTCCCGCCGGCGAAGGAGAGGAGGCTCACCGGGATGGCGAAGGGCATGGCGAGGACGAGCGCCCAGCACAGCACCTGGAAGCTCGGCATCTCGCGCGCGAGGTAGCCGCCCTCCGCATACGCGATGCCGACCATGACCACCGCGACGAGGAGGTAGGCGTCGCCGAGCCGGACGTCGGCCGCGCCCTGCGTCCAGCCGTAGACGAGGACCGCCACGAACCCGGCGGCCGAGACGAGCCAGAACGCCGCCGACGGCCGCTCGCGCCCGAGGAGCACGGCGGCGACGGCGGTGGTGATGGCGTTGAACCCGACCACCACCGCCGCGTGCGAGGACGGCACGGTGCGCAGCGCGAGCGCGGTGAAGAGCGGGAAGCCGAAGCCGATGCCGCTCGTCACGACGAGCAGGCGCAGCCACGTCCGGCCGTGCGGAAGAGCGGCGTCGGAGAGGTACAGGTAGAGCGCGCCGAAGAGGCCCGGGACGACCATGCGCCCGAACCCCACCGCCGGCGCCGGGATCTCCGCCACCGCGACGCGCGTGAAGGGGAGGGTGAAGCTGAAGGTGAAGACGCCGAGCGCGCCGAGCAGGAGCCCGCGCAGCGCGCGCGAGGACCGGGCGTCGCTCACGGCGCGGCGGCGGCCGGGTGCACCGGCAGCTCGACCGTGAAGGTGGATCCCCCCGCGTCGCTCTGCACCGCGATCGTGCCGCCGTGCGCCGCGACGGCCTGCTGCGCCACCCACAGCCCGATCCCGAACCCGCCGAAGTTGCGCTCCGAGACGGCGCGCTCGAAGCGGTCGAAGATGCGCCGCTGGTCCTCCGCGGAGATGCCGATGCCGCGGTCTCGCACCGAGAGCACGGCGCGGTCCGGCTCCGGGGCGGTGCGCACCTCGATGTCGATCGGCCGGCCCTCGCCGAACTTGAGGGCGTTCGAGAGGAGGTGCGACACCACCGTCTCGAGGAGCAGGCGGTCCCAGGACCCGGCCGCCGGCGCGGTGTGCAGCGCCACCTCCGAGCCCGAGCGCGCGATCGCCTCCTCCGACCGCGCGACGACGAGGCGGACGACGTCGGCGAGGTCGGTCTGGCGGCGCGAGAGGCTCAGCTGGCCGGAGGTGATGCGCCCGACCTCGATGAGGTCGTTGATGAGGACCGTGAGCCGGTCGACCTGGCGGACGAGCATGTCGCACTTCGCCTGGACGCGCTCGCCGGAGAACGACCCCTCGGCCCCTCCCGCGATGCGCCGCAGCGTCGACACTTGAAGCCGCAGCGAGGTGAGGGGCGTCTTCAGCTCGTGCGAGGTGATCGCGAGGAACTGGTCGCGGGCGCGCAACGTCTCCTGCAGCTGGCGCTCGCGCTCCGCCGACTCGCGCGCGCGCTGCAGCGCCTCGTCGGCGCGCTTGCGCTCGGTGATGTCGGTCGCGACGCAGCACATGCCGTAGGGCGCGCCCTCCGCATCGAGCAGGGGGAACTTGAGCGAGAGATAGGTGTGCGCCCCGTCGCCGGCGGTGACGACCTCCTCCAGCTCGCCCGGAGCGCGCGCCTCGAGGACGCGCAGGTCGTTCTCGTGCAGCATCGTCGCCGTCTCCGCCGGGAGCACGTCGGCGTCGAGCTTGCCGATCACCTCCTCGCGGCGGAGGTGGAAGACCTCGCCGAACTGGCGGTTCACGAAGAGATAACGCCCCTCGGCGTCCTTCAGGTAGATGACCGCGGTGGTCGCGTCGAGGATCGTCCGGAGCTGCTCCCGCGCGCGATCGATCTCGGCGTTCTCCTGCGCCAGCGTCTCGCCGAGGCCGAGGAGGCGCGCGTTCGCGCGGTACGACCGCAGCGTCATCTCGAAGGGCGAGAGCGCCTCCGCGAGGAACTGCGCCGCCATCGCGAGCGGGGAGCGGTCGGCCACCGCCTGCGGCGGCAGCCCGGCGAGGGCGTCGTGGTGCACCACCGCCAGCTCGAGGATCCCGACGCCGCTCCCGGCGGCGGCGCGCCCCAGCTCGTACGCGAGCGTCAGCGCGGCCTCGCTCCCGCTCGCGACGTACTCCGCGAGCGCGTCGGCGTACGCCCGCGCCAGCGCCTCGGAGGTGATGGCCTCACCGGTCGACGGCATGGAGCCACTTCGTCATCGTGACGGTCGTCCCGCGCCCCGGGGAGGACTCGAGCGTGAACTCGTCGACGAGGCGCCGCGCGCCCGGCAGGCCGAGCCCGAGGCCGCCCTTCGTCGAGTAACCGTCCCGCATCGCGCGTTCCACGTCGGGGATGCCGGGTTGCTCGTCCCGCGCCACGACGCGGATCCCCCGGCGCCCGCGGTGGCTCACGGCGGTGAGGACGATCTCGCCCGCGCCGGCGTGGACGACGATGTTGCGCGCGATCTCCGAGATCGCCGTGGCGAGCGCCTCGCTGCGGTTCGCCGGGAAGCCCTCCGCGCGGGCCAGCGCCCGCACCCGCGCGCGCGCGACGACCACGTCGCACTCCTCGTGCACCGCGACGCGGATCTCGGGCCGGGTCGTCACGCGACCGTCCCCAGCCAGCGCGCCACCACCACCAGCGCGTCGTCGGAGCCCCGGTTGAACTCCGCGAAGATCGCGTCGGCGAGGCCCTGCACCCCGCCGCGGAGCCCCGGGAGCCCCGCGACGAACGCGCTGCGGATACCGTCGGTGGCGAGGACGAGCGTGTCGCCCGGCGCGACGGGGACCGACGTCACCCGCAGCGGCGGGAGCTGGTACCCGACGATGCCGCCGCGGAGCGAGATGCTCTCGCGCCGCGCTCCGCTCGCACGGAGGAGGATGCCCTCGACGTTCCCGACCCCGCCCCACGACATCGTGGACGACCCGGCGTCGAACGCGGCGAGGCTCATCACCGCCCCCCGCGTCTTGCGGAGCGCGTCGTGGCACTGGTCGAACAGGCGCTCGAGGGACGCTCCGGCCGAGGCCTCGAGGACGTCCGCCGCGGCGCGCGCGGCGAGCGCGGCCTCGGGGCCGTGCCCGAGCCCATCGATCGCGGCGACGAGGACACCGCCCGGATAGGGCGCGACCACGTGGAGGTCGCCCGAGTGCGGGGCGCCGTCGAGCGCGGCCGCCGCCGCGCCCCACTCCACGAGCGGCGGCGCCCCCGATCCCACCGCCGCCGTCATCGGACCCACTTCTTCATGGTGACGGTCGTCCCTTTGCCGAGGGTGGACGAGAGGTCGAACTCGTCCATGAGGCGCTTCGCTCCGGGGAGGCCCATGCCCATGCTCTTGCCGGTCGAGTACCCGTCGCGCATCGCGAGCTCCGGGTCCGGGATCCCCGGGCCGGCGTCGCGCGCGACGACCATGACGCCGCGGCGGCCGCGATCCTCGACGGCGGCGAGCACCACCTCGCCGCGCCGCGCGTACACCACGATGGTGCGGGCGACCTCGGAGATCGCCGTCGCGATGAGCGTCTGCTCGGTGCGGGAGAGCCCGCGGGCGGCGGCGAGCTCGCGCCCCTTCTGCCGCGCGATGACGATGTCGCCCTCGTGCTCGATGGGGACGCGGGTCTCAACCGGCATCGCCGCCTCCCCCCCCCGATATCAGCGCGAGCCCCTCCTCGAGGTCGAGC
>JBJMQK010000113.1:0-13594 GCA_045802735.1 Anaeromyxobacteraceae bacterium
GTGTACGACGAGCCGGCGCGCGACCGCGGCGCGGCGCTCCGCCGCGAGGCGGCGCTGAAGCGGCTCACCCGCGCGGAGAAGCTCGCGCTCGTGGCGGCGCGGCGGGCGAAGAAGAAGCGGGCGCGCACCGCGATGTAGCGCGGTGCCCTGGCCGTCCTGAACTCGGTTGGGTCGCTTCGAGTCGAGTCCGCGGTCCGGGCGAGTCCATCTCCCATGACCCCGACCCCGACACCGACGCGCAACCAGCGCTCGCGCAGGTCCATGCTCACGGCTGGCGGCCTCGCCGTTGCCGTCGGCGGTGGCCTTCTCTTCGCGGCGCCCTGGCCGATGGGCGCCGGCCGAACGGACGCCAGCGTCGTATCGGTCGAGCGCGAGCCGGCGTACCAGGATCGCGGTCTCCTGGCGCTCGCCATGGCCCTTCCCAACGCGGCGGCTTACGTGCGCGCCGGATTCGCGTCCCAGCGCAACGCGAGCTTCTGCGGCCCGACGACGGCGCTGAACGTCGAGCGGTCCCTCGGCAAGGACGACGACCAGGACCACGTGCTCGAGGGCACGGGCGTGCGGAGCATCCTCGGTTACGTGTGGGGCGGGCTCACGCTCGACGAGGAAGCCGCGCTCCTTCGCCAGAAGACCGGACGTCGCGCGACGGTGTTGCGAGACCTCGACCTCGCCCGCTTCCGCCAGGAACTGGCGCGCGCCAACGACCCGGGGCTGCGCTACGTCGTGAATTTCGCGCGCGGCCCACTGTTCGGACGTGGAGGCGGCCACCACTCGCCTGTCGGCGGCTACCTGCCCGACCGGGACCTGGTGCTCGTCCTCGACGTCAACGCGAGCTACAGGCCATGGCTCGTCACGACAGCGCGGCTGTTCGAGGCTGCCGATACCTACGACCCCAAGACACACCAGAAGCGCGGGCTCATCAGGATCGAGTGAAGACCTCGCGGCTCAATCGAGCAGGCCGCGGCTCTTCGCGCTCGCCGCGAGCCGCCTTCTGATGCGTTCGAAGCGCTTGCTGAGCGCAGCAGGGCTCACGTCCTCACCCGATCCCGCGAGCACCTCGGCGATGTCCCCCCACGACAGCTGCCGATCGATGCGCATGACGAGGAGAGCCTGATCTTCCGGCGGGAGCTGCGCGCGCAGCCGGTCGACGACGAGCCTGCGCCGCTCGAGGCGCGGCTCCGTCGAGCCCCGCACCTCGTCTGCGAGCGCGGACGCTTCGGCCGACATCAACCGGCGGACGCGTCGCCT
The DNA here is from genome assembly GCA_045802735.1 of Anaeromyxobacteraceae bacterium. Taxonomy (GTDB): domain Bacteria; phylum Myxococcota; class Myxococcia; order Myxococcales; family Anaeromyxobacteraceae; genus Anaeromyxobacter_A. The sequence goes on from JBJMQK010000113.1 coordinate 1,249, forward strand.
CCAGGGCGTCGTCCGCACGTCGTACGCTTCGTTCACGGCGAGCCGCAGCACCCACGTCCGCAGGGAGGACTCCGCGCGGAACCCGGCGAGGTTTCGCAGCAGGGACTCGGCAAAGCTCGAGAAGGCCTCCTCCGCGTCGGCGTCCTCTCGCAGGAGCGACCGCAGGTAGCGCCGGACGTCCGGACCAAGCGTACGCATGACCTCCGCGGCCGCGCCGCGGACGTCTCCTGCAGCAACCAGCTCACGTACCGCCGACTCGATCGCCACCGTGAGTGGCAGTATGGCGATCGTCCGCGCGCAGATCAGCGGCCCCGGAATTGCCGCCCCGATGGGGTGATCCACGCCAAAGAGGCGATGCCGCGACGGGATCGCTGCCTCAGGATGGCGTACGGGGATGCCGGACGATCAGCGAGAGGCCGAGCGGAGCGTCGCGCCGGGCGCGTTCACGGCACTGCTGAAGGAGCTCGCTGCCGAGCCCGAGCCCTGCGTTCCGGACGCGACCGGACTTCCGGAGGGGACGACGATCGGTCGCTTCGAGCTCGTCCGCGAGCTCGGACGAGGCGCCTTCGGGATCGTGTACGAGGCGAGCGACCGGGACTCGCAGACGGCGGTCGCGTTCAAGCTCGTCCGCCCCGGGAAGAGAAGGACGGGTGAGGCACAGCTCGCCCGCGAGGCGGAGGCCGTCGCCCGTCTCGACCACCCGAACATCGTGCAGCTCCTCGAGGTGGGAAGCAGCGAGCACGGGCCCTTCCTCGTGTTCGAGTTCCTTCGCGGTCAGACGCTCCAGCAGCGGCTTCTGCAAGGTTCGATGTCCATCGCGGAGGCGGTCCGGATCGCGAGCGACGTCGCCCGCGGGCTCGCCGGCGCTCACGCGGACGGTGTCGTCCACCGCGACTTGAAGCCAGCGAACGTCATGCTGTGCGAACGCGCACCTGCGAAGATCCTGGACTTCGGGATGGCGCACGCCTTCGGGTGCAAGCGCGTGAACGGCGGGACCCCGGCGTACATGGCGCCGGAACAGTGGCAGGACGCACCCGAGGACGAGCGGACGGACGTGTTCGCGCTCGGCGTGGTGCTTTACAGGATGCTCTCGGGGGAGCTGCCCTTCTCGGATCGACACGATCCCTGGCTGGAGGGGCCCGAGCCGGCCCCGTCCCTCGAGATCCCGGCGTCGCCCGCGCTCGGCGCACTCGTCGCCCGCATGCTGGAGAAGTCCCCGCTGAAGCGACCGCGCGACGGTTCGCGGGCACTCGAGGCGCTTCTGCAGATCGAGGCCGAGGTCGCGGCGGCGCCTTCGGCGAACGACGCGCGGCGCGTGAGGACGAGGCGTGCCCCGTCCCGCGTCGCTGTGACGACGCCCGCGATCGCCCTGACCGGCGGCGAAGAACGCCGGACCGCCGACGCCCGAGCGTACGAGCACTACCTCTCGGGCGAACAGTTCGTCGCTCGCGGGACGATCGATGGTCTTCGCCGAGCGGTCGCTGCATTCGAGAGCGCCATCGCGATCAGCCCGGGCCATGCGGCGGCGCTCGCGGGCCTCGCCCACGCCCTCGTCTGGCTCTGGCGCCTGGGGGCGGACCGAGTACCCGGCTTCCATGACGTCGAGCGGCGTGCGCGCACCGCAGCGGAAGCGGCGGTGTCGGCAGCACCGCGCCACGCGGGATCGCTCCTGGCGCGCGCACGCGTCCGCCTCGGCGATTGGGATTGGGAGGGCGCACGCCGCGACGTCGACGAGGCGCTCTCGCTCGACCCGCATGCGCGCTGGGGGCTCCGCCTGAGGGCGGCGCTGCTGAGCGCGGCCGGGCGGAGGGCAGAGGCCATCGAGGTGACGCGGCAGGCCATCGACGCCGACCCGCGCGATGCGCCCGCGTGGGCGAGCCTCGGGTGGTACCACCTGGACGGCGGCGACGTGCGCGCCGCGCGGAGCGCGCTCGAGCAAGCCAACCGGATCTCTCCCGAGTTCGATTCGATCGCGGCGATGCTGCTCGTCTCCTTCTTGATCGAGGGGCGGCCCGCGGAGGCGATGGACGCCTCGCGGCGATGCGGCGATGAGCGGTTCCGGCTCATGGCAGAGGGCCTCGTCGAGCACGACCTCGGGCACGTGCGGGAAGCGCGGGTGGCGCTCGACACGCTCATCACGCGGTTCGGGCGCGAGTTGCCGTACCGCGTCGCGGAGCTCCACGCCTGGCGCGGCGAGCAGGACGAGGCGTTCGCATGGCTCGATCGCGCGCTGGCGATCCGGGACTTCCCGCTGTGCGACATCCGGGATGATCCGCTCCTGAGAGGGCTGCGGCGCGACCCTCGCTACGCAGCGCTGCTGGCGAGGATGAACTTGCCCGTCGAGTGAAACGGCGCGTGGTGCGGTGATCCGTTGCGCCCCGCACACCGCCGGGCGAGACTCCCGCCCATGCGCCTCGCCATCCGCCGCGCCGTCCTCTCCTCGCTCGCCCTCGCCTCCCTCGCGGCCGGGCCGGCGCGCGCCGCCGACGACGCGGGCGCGCTCGTCGCGAAGGTGCTCGCGGCCTACGGCGGGCGGGCGGCGCTGGAGAAGGCGCGCGCCGTCATGCAGGAGGGCACCGTCACCTCGGTCATGCACGAGGGCACGGGGCGCGTCGTGCGGCTCCTGCAACGCCCCGGGAGCCTGCGCATCGAGATCGCCTACCCCGGCGGCGAGCCCGAGGTGCGCGTGGTTCACGCCGGGTACGGCGACCGGAACGGCGTCGAGGTGACCGGGTCGCCCGCGCACGCGGCCATGGTGCTCCAGGCGGCACGGCTCTCGCTGCCGCTCCTGCTCACCGAGAAGGGCGTGCACCTCGAGGACCGCGGCACCGTCGTACGCGGCGGCGCCCGCGCGCGCGTGCTCGGGGTCGCGCTCGGCGCGGGGCTCGACCTCGCCGTCGAGGTCAACCCGGCGACGGGCCGCATCCTGCGGAGCGCGGGGAGCCTGCCGGGCCCCGGCGGGCAGCGGCTCGAGTTCGCGACCGAGTACTCGGGATTCCAGAAGTTCTCGGGCGTGCTCTTCGCGACGCACGAGGAGAGCTGGGCGCGCGGGCAGCACACCGGCGCGACGCAGCTCACGCGCGTCGAGGTGCTGGCGCGCGCGCCGGACGGCGCGTTCGACGAGCCGCTGTAGCGACTTCGCCCCACGGACGGTCGCCGGCTACCTCAGCAGCCGACCGGGCGGGCCCGCGCCCTGCATGCGCTTTTCCGGCATAGCAGCAGCCGCGCCGGTGTTCTCGACGCGATGACCACGACCCTCCTCGGAACCCTCGTCCTGCCGGCGCTCCTCGGCGTCGGCCTGTTCGGCTTCGTCCTCCGTCGCAACGCGAACCGCGGCTTCCGTCGCCTCCGCGAGGTCGCCCCCGGGCGCGTCGTCATCGGGACGAACCTCGTCAGCTCGCGGCGGCGCGCGCGGTAGCCCCGCGCGCGGTCGTCACCGCGGCGTCCAGAGCTGCCAGGCGAGGCCGAAGGCGATCCGGATCTCCTGGTAGCCGTCGGCGTGGTGCGCCTCGCCGTCGATCCTGAGATCGAGGCCGCTCCGGACGGCGTAGCGCGCCCGCGCGGCGAGGTCGAGCGCGAGCCCGGCGGTGCTGCGGCCCGGGAACCCGGAGGCGCCGTCCGGGCCGGGCGCGCCGTCCTCCTTGAACCAGTTGACGCCGGCCTCCGCCGCGAGCTCCCAGGCGACGCGGCCGCCGCCCTCGACGCGCAGCGGCACGCCGCCGTGCACGAGCGCCTGCGGGCTGAAGTACCCGCCCTGACCCGCCGTGAAGTAGCGCAGGTTGCGGCGGTAGCCGAGCGCGGCACCCGAGACGCCCGCGTGCGCCGTGCCGCCCATCGCCGGCCCGAGCGCCCAGTCGGCGCCCGCGCCCGCCTGCAGGAGCGCGTTCGACTCGACGCCGGTCCCGGAGAGGACCCCCGCCGACGCGGACGCCCAGCGCGACGACTCGCCCGACTTCCAGCCCGCCGCGAGGCGCAGCTCGTCGCGGACGACGCCGCCCCACGCCTTCCCCGTCGCCGGGTCGCGCACGCCGGCGTACGAGAGCACGCTCTCCGTCACCTCGCGGCGCGCCACCTCGACGGATGCGTCGACGGGGCCGATCGGCACCGCGAGCTTCACGCCGCCGACGAGGTTCGGCAGCGCGAACCCGATCGGCGTCGTCCCGACGTCCGCCGACACCATCCGACCCTGCCAGCGCCCGCGAAGCTCGACCCCGGAGGCGCGAACCTGCAAGGACGCCGCGCCCGCGCCGCCGGCGCCGAGGCGAGCGCCGGGATCGGCCACCCCGGCGTCGAGCGTCACCGGCGTGACCTGCAGCGCGACGCGCCCCGCGAGTCCCACCGGGACGGAGGCCGTCACCGGGGCGCGCAGCTCGGTGAGCGCGCCGAGGCCGCTCTCGCCGTCGCGGGCGCGCAGCTCGAGCCGCCCGCCCGTCTCGAACGCATGGCGCGCGGCGAGGCGGTCGAGCTCCGCACGCGCCGTCGCCGGCACGTCCTCGCCGCCGGGGACCGGCCGCTCGGGCGCGTTCGCGATCGCGGCGCGCAGCGCGCGCATCGCCGCCGCGTCGTCCCCGCCGGAGAGCTCGGCGCGCGCGACGAGCAGGTGCACGCGGGCGTCCTTGGGCGCGCGCGCCGCCGCCTCGGCCGCGAGCTGCCGCGCCTCCTCGGGCTCGTGCAGCGCGAGCGCGATCTCGACCGCGCCGGCGCGGGCGTCGACCGAGGCGGGGTCCGCCTTGAGCGCCCGCTTGTAGGCGACGCGCGCCGCCGGCAGGTCCCCCTTCGCGAGCAGCGCGCGGCCCCTGGCCGCGAGGAGCCGCGCGTCGTCGGGGTCGTCGTCGAGCGCCGGGGCGAGCGCCGCCAGCGCGCCCGCGATGTTCCCCTCCCCGCGCAGCGCGTCGGCGCGCCGGACGGCGATCCCGGCGGCGAGGTCGCGCGCCGCGGCGCGCTCGGACGTCGTGAGCGCGGTGTCGGCGCGCAGCGCCGCGGCCAGCTCCACCACCTCGTCGTCGGCGCCCTCGCGGTCGGCGAGCACGGCCGCCAGCTCGAGCCGCAGCGCCGCGGGAGGCGTCGCGGAGCGCTTCAGCGCCTCGCGGAAGAGCGCCGCGGCGCGGCGCGGCTCGCCGGCGTCGCGCCAGGCGCGGCCGATCGCGACGAGGAGCTCCGGGTCACCGCCGGCGCGCCCCTCGACCGACGACAGCCGCTCGCGCGCGAGCGGCGGCGGCAGCGTCTTCGCCTTCGCGAGCGTCGACTCGACGTCGACGCGCCGGCGCAGCGCCTCGAGCGACGCGTCGCGCGCGGAGGCGGGGATCGCGTCGAGCGCGGCGAGCGCGCGCACCGGGTCGCCGTCGGCAGCGTAGATGCGCGCCTGCACCGCGTGCGTCGCCGGCAGCTCCGGCGCGAGGGCCGCGAGCGCCTCGGCGTGGCGGCGCGCCTCCGCGACGTCGCTCCGCTCGAGCGCGAGCTGCGCCAGGTCGTGCACCGGCCACGGGTCCTTCGGGTCGAGCTCGCGGGCGGCGAGGAGCGCCTGGCGGGCGCCGGCGGCGTCGCCCTCGCTGCGCAGGCGGGCGGCGCGCGCCCGCGCCTCGGCAGCGCGGAGCGGCCGGGTGTCGGCGGCGAGCGACGGCGCGAGGCGCTGGAGGGTCGCGTTCACGCGCAGCGCCTCCGCGTCCTTTCCCTCGCGCGAGAGCACGTCGACGAGCCGCCGCAACACCACCGCGTCCTTCGGCCGCGCCGTGGCGAGCGCCCGCAGCCGGATCTCGGCGTCGCCGCGCGCCCCGCGCGCCTCCTCGAGGTCGGCGAGCGCCAGCTCCGCCTCGCGCCGGTCGGCGGCGGGCACGAGGGTCGCATCGGTGAGGATCGCGCGCGCCTCGTCCCAGCGTCCGGCGGAGATCGCCGCGCGACCGCGCGACATGAGGTCCCAGAAGGTCGCGGTGCGGAGGGGCCCCTCCCATGTCTGGTAGTCCGACGGCGAGACGTCGCGGGCGCGCTCGGCGAGGGCGCGCGCCGTGCCGTAGTCGCGCTCGCGCAGGGCGACGAGCGAGAGGCCTGCGAGCGCGCGCGCGTCGGTCGGGCCCGCCTCCGCGAAGTGGCGGCGCGCCGCCGCGAGGTCGTTCCGCGCCAGCGCCGCGTACCCGGCCTCGGCCGCACCCGAGGTCTCGCGCTGCGCCTGCACCCCCGCGAGCTCGGTGTCGGCGGGGTGCCGCGCGAGCCAGCGCGCCACATGCGCGCGGGTCTCCGGCGAGTCCGGGAGCCACCCGAGCGCCTTCCGCAGCGCGGCATCCGCCTCGCGCCCGACGGCGGGATCCGAGGCGAGCGCCTCCAGACGGCGCACCCCGTCCTCGCGCGTGTCGGCGCGGTACGTGAGCGCGCGCGCCAGCGAGAGCCGGTAGTGCGGGTGCTCCGGCACGCGCCGCGCCAGCTCCTCGAGCCCGCGCACCGCCTCGTCGAAGCAGCGGGCGACGCCCGCGCACACGTCGTCGTACTCGGCGGCGAGATACCCGGGCGGCGGCGCCGGCCCGAACAGCTCGCGGTAGCGGGCGAGCGCGTCGTCGAGCCGCCCCGCGCGCGCGGCGTCGCGGGCGCGCGCCACGAGGGCGCCGTGCCGCGAGCCGACGGCGATCGCCTGCGCGAGCTGCGCCTCCTGCGGCGAGCCCGGCCAGCGCCGCGAGAGCCGCACGAAGAGCTCGCGCGCCTCGCCGAGGCGGCCGGCGCGCGCGTGCCACGCGCCCAGCTCGGCGAGCGCGTCGGGGCGCTCGCCCTCGCGCAGCGCCTCCTGCCACGCCTCGGCGGCGCGGTCGTCGCGCCCGCGCGCCTCCCAGTACCAGGCGGTGCGCACGTGCGGGGTCGGCCGACTGGCGGGCTTCGACGCTGCGCCTTCGGCGCCACGCTCAGGGCGAACGGCGGCGGGGGGCGCGGCGCCGGCCGCGAGCGCCAGCGCGAGCGCCACGGCGGCGGTCATCGAGCCTCCTCGCCGAGCCGCTCCCGCTCGCGGGCGGAGAGCGCGGCGCGCGCCGGGACGGCGACGAGCGCGGCGCCGGCGAGGAGCGCCGGCACGAGCGCGAGCCAGTGCTCGTGCAGGAACCAGCGGAGCCGCGACAGCGCGTCGAGCTCGCCCGTCCCGAAGGAGGGCCCGATGCGAAACATCCAGCGGCGGCCGGCGGCGACGACGAGCAGATCGCCCGCGGGCGTGCGGCTCTCGGCGTGGCCGAGCAGCTCCGGCAACGACGGCACCTCGCCGTCGTCGCGCGCGGCGAGGATGACGGCGCTGCGCCCCCTCGCGTACGGCGACGCGACGTGCTGGAGCGCGGCGAACGCGCCGAGCGTCGACACCACGTCGCGCGCCCGCCCCGCCTCGAGGCGGCCCGGCGCGCCGGCGAGGAGGTCGAGCGCGGCGCTCGCGGCGGGCGGCAGGCGAACCTCCGCCGACCCGCGCTCGGTCCAGAGCGGCAGCTCGTCGCGGACGAGCGTGAGCGGCGGCTCCGCCGGGGCGACGCCGAGGACGAGGAGGTCCCGGCCGAGCGGCGCGTCGCGCAGGTGGCCGCTCGTCGCGATCGCGAGGCGCGTCCCCGCGCGCCCGGTGATCGACGCGAAGTGCGCCGCCATCGACAGGAGCGCCGCCACCGCGTCGGGCCGCGGAGGCTCGGGGAGCACGGCGAGCGTCTCGCCGAGGTCCGGCACCCGCGTGAAGGGGTACCCGTCGTAGAGGACGCGCGAGAGGTCCGGCAGGCTCGCGTAGTGGCCGTAGCGCTCGACGTGCAGCGCGGAGTCGGGGACGACGCGCACCGACGGCTCGTCGTCCGGCGAGGCGCAGCCGTGCGCGAGCGGGTAGCGCACGTGGAGCGCGAGCACGTCGAAGCCGCGGATGCGCTCCGCCGGGACGGCGATGCGTGCGCGGCCGATCGCCTCGTCGCGGCCGGCCGCCGCGCCGGACAGCGCGGGGAGCGTCGCGAGGTACTCACCGTTGAGGTGCACGTCGAGCCGCGGCGGCGCGACGCCACGCGGCAGGCGCTCGGCGTAGCCGAGGTCGAGGAGCACCGTCTCGTCCGGCCAGGTCCAGAGGTCGGGGGCGAGCCGGAACTTCACCTCGATCGTGCCGTCCGCGACGCCGGCGTGCGCGAGCGGCGCGCGCCCGGCGACGTCGGAGAGCCGCACCGGCCGCCCCGAGGGCAGCCAGCGCGGCGCGTCGTACGGGCGCGCGGGCGCCGGCGGGTCGCCCCGCTCGAACGCCACCGCCGGTCCGGCGAGCGACTTTCCGGCGGCGGCGAGGCGCTCCGCGGCGAGCGCCAGGCCGGCGGCGTCGGGACCCTCGACGACGAGGAGGCTCGCTCCGCGCACGCGCGGGCTTGGCACGACGCGCACGCCCGGCGACGTCGGCGCGGGGAGGCCGAGGCGCGCCGCAGCCGCCGCGCCGTCGAGGAGGACGATCGCATCGCCCTCGGGCAGCTCTCCAGTGAACGTGTGGAATCGCAGCGGGACGCCGCCGACGATGCCGAGCCACCCCGCGACGACCGACGCAGCGTGGATCGCCGGCGGAGCGAGGGCCGGCAGCACCATCGACACCTCGGCGAGCCTGTCGACCTCGGCGTCGACGAAGGGGAGCGGCAGGAGCCCGAGGTCCTCCGGGAGCGGCAGGGCGACCGTCGCGAGCTCGATGGAGCAGGAGCGCACCGCGCGCCAGGCGCCCGCCGGCGGCGCCGCGCAGGCGTCGCGCTCGCCCGCGAGCCGCAGCGTGAGGGTGTTCCGATCGCCGACGGCGTCGCCCGGGATCTCGAACGTGCGCGTCCCGCCCGCGCCGGCCGCGACGGAGCCGAAGGGGCGGTCGTTCACGAGCACCTCGACGCCGGGGAACCCGGGCCCGGCGGCGCCGTCGACCGTGAGCACGACGCGGGCGCGCACCAGGGCGCGGTCGCCGCGCGCGCGGAACGGCACCCGCAGCTCGGACGCGCGATCCGCGGTCTCGAGCCGCACCGGCACGACCTCGAAGCGCGGCGCGGCCTCGTCGCGCGGCGCGCCGGCCTCGCCCGCCGCCAGGGCCCCCGCGCGCGGCGGGAGGGCGAGCGACGCCAGCGCCAGCGCGACGGGCCACCTCACGTCGTGCTCCGCGCCATCGCCGGGAGCGCGACGGTGCGGCGTCCGGGGAAGGGCGAGAGCGCCGCGCCCACGCGCCACACGCCGGCGAGCCCGTGCGCCGCGACCTCCCGCAGCGAGCGCACCGGGTGATCCTCGCCGCGCCCGTCGCGCCAGCGCGTCCAGGCGTCGGCGCGCCCGAACACGGCCGCGACCACCGCCAGCTCCTCCTCGAGCGCGAGCGCCCCCCATTTCACGCGCAGCTGACCGTCCTCGCGCGCCACCACCTCGGCCGGCACCGGCAGCTCGTCGCCCATCCCGATGAACGACACCCAGACGCGTTCGCCCGCCGCGAGGGGCCGCTCGGTGGACGCGGCGAGGCGCGCGCCGCTCCGGGACAGGTCGAGCGACTGCGCCGCGATGGTGTGGCCCGAGGCGAGCTGGACGATCGCGGCGAGCTTCGCCGCGACCCGCGGCGCGGCGCGGACCTGGCGCTGCTCGTACGCCACCGCGAGCGTCGCCGCGACGATGACGAGGCTGTGGACGCTCCACACCATGTTGACGACGATGGCGTCGACGCGGCCGCGCCCGGCCGAGAGCCGCCAGGCCCCCGCCGCGATCCCGGCCACCTGCAGCGCCGCGAGGACGAGCATCGGCTGCGCGATGCGCCAGTCGAAGTAGGAGCGGTCGACCTTCCCACCCTTCGCGGTGACGTTGAAGGAGCCGGCCTTCGGGTCGAGGAGGGCGACCGTGGTCGGGACCGCGATGTAGAAGGCGAGGCAGGTCTCGTAGACCTCCGACCAGAACGAGTGGCGGAAGCGCCCCTGGATGCGCGAGTTCGTCGCGGTCGCGTGCGAGATGTGCGGGAGCGCGTAGGCGAGCGCCGCGAGCGGCAGCGCGTTGAACACGTGCAGCTCGAAGAAGAGGTACCAGAGGGGCGCCACGAGGAAGACGAGCCGCGGCACGCCGGAGAAGAAGTGCAGCATCGCGGCGAGGTAGCAGAGCCGCTGCGGCACCGTGAGCCCGCGGCCGAGGAGCGGGTTGTCCACGCGGAAGATCTGCGCCATGCCGCGCGCCCAGCGGATGCGCTGCCCGACGTGCGCCGACAGGCTCTCGGTGGCGAGCCCGCCCGCCTGCGGCAGGTCGAGGTAGGCGCTGTGCCAGCCCCGGCGGTGCATGCGGACCGCGGTGTGCGCGTCCTCGGTGACGGTCTCGACGGCGATGCCGCCGACGTCGGCGAGCGCGCTGCGGCGCAGGACGGCGCAGGAGCCGCAGAAGAACGCGGCGTTCCAGAGGTCGTTCCCCGGCTGGATGAGCGCGTAGAACAGCTCGCCCTCGTTCGGCACGCGCCGGAAGGTGCGCAGGTTCCGCTCGAAGGGATCGGGCGAGTAGAAGTGGTGCGGCGTCTGGACGAACGCGAGCTTCGGGTCGCGCAGGAACCACCCCATCGTCATCTGCAGGAAGGAGCGCGTGGGGACCTGGTCGCAGTCGAAGATCGCGACGAACTCGCCGCGGGTGCGCGCGAGCGCCGCGTTGATGTTTCCGGCCTTGGCGTGCGCGTTGTCGGGCCGCGTGAGGTAGCCCACCCCGGCGCGCGCCGCGAACGCGCGGAACGCCGCGCGCCGCCCGTCGTCGAGGATCCAGATCCTGAGCTTCTCGCGCGGCCAGTCCATGCCGCGCGCGGCGAGCACCGTCGCGCGCACCACCTCGAGCGGCTCGTTGTACGTGGGGACGTAGACGTCGAGGGTCGGCCAGAGGGTGGCGTCGTCGGGGAGCGGCTCCGGGCGGCGGCGCAGCGACCCCGCCGTCTGCACGTAGCCGAGGACGAGCGTCAGGAAGGCGTAGGCCTCCGCCGCGAGGAGCAGCGCGCCGAGGGCGGTCTCGACGCTCGCGTCGGCCGACCCGATGGTGGTGAGGCGCCAGCGCACGTACCGCGCCGAGACCGCGATCGACGCGGCGGCGAGCGCGACGGTCACGAACGGTGAACGGCTGCGGAACGCGACGAGCGACGCCGCGAACACCGCGCCTCCGAAGAGCGCCTGCGCCTCGAGCCCGAGCGGCACGTTCACCACCGCCGCGAGCAGCACCACGCCCACGACCCCGGCGGCCGCGCGCCACGCCAGCGCGGCGCCGCGGACCCCCCGTTTCCACCCCGCCATCCCGCCTCCCTATCCCCGCACCGCGCGCGCCTCCGGCCGCCGCAACAGCCACGCTGCCAGCTCCGAGAGGTCGCGGAGCGCCTGCGACTCCGCCGCGTGCTCCGCGAGGCTCGCGCCCGCGGGGACGCCGCCCACCGCGGGGTCCTCGTGGACGACGAACGGAAGGAACGCGGGCCCGAGGACCGCCTCGAGCGCCGCCCGCGACGCGCGATCCGCCGCGCGGCGGGCGTCGAACGCGTTCTGGAGGAAGCGCAGCGGCGCCCTGGCGCCCCGCGGCCACGCCGCGAGCGCGCGCGCCGCGTCGGCGGGCGCTCCGCTCCCCCGCACCACGACGATCACCTCGTCGGCGGTGGTGAGCGCCGCCTGCATCGCGGCGGCCGAGGCCGGCACGTCGGCGACGATGCACGCGCAGCCGGCGAAGGTGGTGGCGATGCGCTCCCAGCTCGCGGCGATCGCCTGCGGCGCGACGTCGCCGCCGGCCCGGCAGCGCGCCGCGACGACCTCCACGCCGGTGCGCGAGCGGACGCGCGCGAACTCGCCGTCCTCGAGCGGCGGCGCCGCGGGGGCGAGCCGCCGCGCCAGCTCGCCGGGCGGCGCGAGGTCGACGACGCCGCAGGCGTGACCCTCCTGCGCGAGGAGGTCGGCGAGCCCCGCCGCGACCGTCGTCGCGCCGGCGCCCGGCGCGGCGCTCACGAACGCTGCGACGATCGCGCCGACGATGGTGTTCCGCTCCTCCGGGAGCGGGGCCTGGTCGAGGTCGAGCGGAACGGGGGCGGCGAGGCCGAGAGCGGCGCACCCCGCAGCGCGCCGCTCGAGATCGCGCACATCGCGGTACCGCAGCGGTCGCGTCGTGAGGCCCTGCAGCAACTGTCGCACGTCCGACCGCATCGTCCCCGCCCGCCCGGGCGCAAGCTCGCGCCGGCGTCATGGATTTCTACGGTGACGTGGCGCGGCACCGGCCCGTCGAAGGACAGACCCAAGGAGCACCCGCGGTGACGCCGACGGAGGAGCCCTGCCGGCCGCGCGTGGAGATGAAGGAAGGGCTCCGCGATCGAGCGTTCGATCGCGAGCCCTCGGAGGCGGTCGGGGCGCGGCGGCCTTGTCAGGGCAGCGGCGCGAGCAAC
>JBJMQK010000182.1:0-2853 GCA_045802735.1 Anaeromyxobacteraceae bacterium
CGTGGCGCTCGTCCTCGAGGGCGAGGGCGAGCTGCTCCCGGACAAGATCGAGGCGATCCGCACCGACGCTACCCTGCGGACGCTCTACCCGACGATCGGCGACTTCGACGTCGTGTACCGGGTGCGCTTCGCGCGGCGCCCGGGTACCCCGCTCGCCGACCGCGTGTTCACGCTGCGCCTCGCCAGCGCGCACGGACGGCTCGAGTTCCCGTTCCCGGCAGCGCCGAAGTAGCGCCCCTTCACTCGAGGTCGCCGCGCGTCAGCACGGTGTCCTTGAGCGCCTTGTCGTCGGGCTTCGGCCAGTCGAGGATGTAGTGCAGGCCGCGCGACTCCTTGCGGCGCCGCGCGCACTCCACGATGAGGAGCGCCACGTCGGCGAGGTTCCGCAGCTCGACGAGGTCCGGCGTGAGCTTGTACTGCCAGTAGTAGTCGCGGATCTCGCCGCGCAGGAGCTGGAGCCGGGTGCGCGCGCGCTCGAGGCGCTTCGCGCTGCGCACGATCCCGACGTAGTTCCACATCAGGCGGCGCACCTCCTCCCAGTTGTGCGTCACGACGACGCCCTCGTCCGGATCGAGCGCGTCGCCCGGGTTCCAGTCGGGCGCCTGCGCCGGCGCGGTGCGCGCGCCGTCGAGGAGCTGCCGCGCGTGCACGGCCGCGCGCCGGCCGAAGACGAGCCCCTCGAGGAGCGAGTTCGAGGCGAGCCGGTTCGCGCCGTGGAGCCCGGTGCAGGAGACCTCGCCCACCGCGAGGAGGCCCGGCAGCGAGGTCGCGCCGTGGAGATCCGTGACGACGCCACCGCACTGGTAGTGCGCGGCGGGGACGACCGGGATCGGCTGCAGCGCCATGTCGATGCCGAACTCCTTGCACGTCGCGTAGATGTTCGGGAAGTGCTCGATGAGGAACGCCTTCGGCAGGTGCGTCATGTCGAGGTAGGCGCAGTCGTCGCCGCGGCGCTTGATCTCGGCGTCGATCGAGCGGGCCACGATGTCGCGCGGCGCGAGCTCCTTGCGCGGGTCGAAGCGCGCCATGAACGCCTCGCCGGCCCGGTTGCGCAGGATGCCGCCCTCCCCGCGGAGCGCCTCGGAGATGAGGAAGTTCCGCGCCATCGGGTGGTAGAGGCAGGTCGGGTGGAACTGGAAGAACTCCATGTTCGCGATCGACGCGCCCGCCCGCCACGCCATCGCGACGCCGTCGCCGGTCGCGACGTCGGGGTTCGAGGTGTAGAGGTAGACCTTGCCGGCGCCGCCGGTGGCGAGCACCGTGACACCCGCCGTGAACGTCGTCACCTCGCCGCTCGCGCGGTCGAGCACGTACGCGCCGAGCGCGCGGTTCGCGCCGCCGAGGCCGAGCTTGCCGCTCGTGATGAGGTCCACCGCCACGGCGTCCTCCACGATCCGGATGCCCTTCGCGTCGCAGGCGGCGAGCATCGCGCGCTCGACCTCACGGCCGGTGGCGTCCTTCGCGTGGGCGACGCGCCTGCGCGAGTGCCCGCCCTCCCGCGTGAGGTGCAGGCGCTCGCCCTCCCGGTCGAACTCCACCCCGAGGCTGATGAGCCAGTGGATGCGCTCGGGCCCTTCCCCGACCGTCACCTCGACGGCGTCCCTGTGGCAGAGCCCCGCACCAGCGACGAGTGTGTCCTCCACGTGCCGCGCGAGATCATCATCCGGCCCGAGCACCGAGGCGATGCCGCCCTGCGCGTACTGCGTCGAGCCCTCGTACCGTTGCCGCTTCGTGAGCACCGCCACGGATCCGTGCGGCGCAGCCTCGAGCGCGAAGGACAGGCCGGCGATGCCGCCACCCAGGACGAGAAAGTCGACGTGCTCGCGTGAAGACAGGCTTGCCATGGGTTGACCTCTACGGGGCCCGTTCCGGGATGGTCGATGGGCGGGAATACTGGTGTAAGCTGGCTCGTGAGGCTGCTAGCGTCTCATGACTCGAATGGCTCGTCTTCTCGCATTTCTAGCCCTCCTCGGGATCGGCGGCGCGCCCAGCGTCGGGCGAGCCGACGCGCTCTATTCGTACAAGGATTCGGACGGCGTCTGGCACTTCACGAACGTGCCGCAGGACGCCCGCTACCACCGCGTGGCGGGGTCGAGCCGCGCCGGCAAGGACGGCGTGCACCGCATCAGCCTCGGCGGCTCGACGCAGGGCCGCGCGCCGCCGCTCCTCCGCCGCTCCTCCAGCTACGACGAGCACATCCGCGTCGCCGCCGGCAAGTACGGGCTCGCGCCGCCGCTGCTCAAGGCGGTGATGGCGGCGGAGTCGAACTTCAACCCGGCGGCGGTGAGCGTGAAGGGCGCGACCGGGCTCATGCAGCTCATGCCGGCGACGGCGCGCGACATGTACGTGGACGACCTGTTCGACCCCGCGCAGAACATCGAGGGCGGCGCGCGCTACCTGCGCGTGCTGCAGGACCGCTTCGGCGGCGACCTCGAGAAGGTGCTCGCCGCGTACAACGCCGGTCCGGAGAAGGTGCTGCGCCACGGCGGCGCGATCCCGCCCATCCCCGAGACGCAGGCCTACGTCCGCAAGGTCCTCGCGCTGTACGAGGGTTACCTGAGGACGCCGTAGTGCGACGCGCGCCGGCGGAGGACGAGGTCGAGGGCCAGGACGACGAGTTCCTGTTCCGCCTGACGCGCGGCGCCGACCTCCTCGCGAAGGGCGATCTCGAGGCCGCGCGCGCCGCGCTCGGCCGCGCCCGCGAGCTGCGCCCGAGCGATCCTCAAGTCCTGGGGCTCCTCGGGCAGTCGCTCTACAAGCTCGGGCGCTTCGACGACGCGGCCGAGCTGTACGAGCTGCTCGTCGTCGAGAGCCCGATCGAGGCGGCCGCGCGGGTGAACCTCGGGCTCGCGA
>JBJMQK010000238.1:0-4893 GCA_045802735.1 Anaeromyxobacteraceae bacterium
TCGCGAGCATCTTCGAGAGCGCGAGGACCGGGTCGGGGATGGGCCCGCCCCACATGCCGGAGTGGACGCTCTGCCGGAGCGCCCGCACCTCGACGTTGACGGTCACGAGGCCGCGCAGCGCGATCGTGACCGACGGCACGCCGGTGTCGAAGTTGCCGGTGTCGGTGAGCACCATCGCGTCCGCGTCGAGGCGCGAGCGGAACTTGCGCAGGAACAGGCCGAGGTGCTCCGAGCCGATCTCCTCCTCGCCCTCGATGAGCACGCGGACGTTGACCGGCAGCTCACCTTCGCCCCGGAGCCAGCTGTCCACCGCGGCGGCGTGCACGATGATGCCCGACTTGTCGTCGGCGGTGCCGCGGGCGAAGAGGCGCCCGTCGCGCTCCACCGGGTCGAACGGCGGGCTCTTCCACAGCTCCTCGTCGCCGGGCGGCTGCACGTCGTGGTGGGCGTAGAGCAGGAGCGTCGGCGCCTTCGGATCGCGGATGCGCTCGCCGTAGACGTACGGGTGCGCGCCCTCGACCTCGAGGATCTCGACCTTCTCGAGCCCGCAGCGCCCGAGCAGCGCCGCGACGGCGTCGGCGCTCCTCTTCACCTCGGCCTCGGGGAAGCCGGCGAAGGAGACGCTCGGGATGCGCACGAGCTCCTTCAGCGCGTCGAGGTAGGCGCCGCGGTTCGCCTGGTGGTGCGCCAGCGCCTTCGTCGGGTCGGCCACGTTCTCTCCCACGAAAAAAGGGGCCGCGAGCCTGCGACGGCCCGCGGAGCGGGGAGATATAAACTCGGGCCGTGCCGAGGACAGCCGCACCGCAACGGTCGTCGCCCGGTCGGGCGAGAGCGCGCCTCGAGCGCCTCGCGACCGCCGTCGGCGTGACGCGCGTCGCGCGCGTGACCGGGCTCGACCGCGCCGGCGTGGAGGTCGCCTGCGCGGTGCGGCCCGGCGGCCACATCCTCCAGGTCTCGAACGGCAAGGGGGACACCTTCGAGGAGGCCGCGCGCGGCGCGGTGCTGGAGGCAGCGGAGCTCGCCTGCGCCGAGGCATCGCCGGACGTGGCGGCGTTCGCGAGCGCGGCCGAGCTGGCGGAGCGCGGGGTGGCGTTCGTCGGCGAGGACGCGTTCGGGGGAGCGGCGTGCGGGCACCGCCTCGCGTGGTGCGCCGCGGAGGACCTCGCCACGGGCGCGGCCGTGCTCACGCCGGCGGCGGCGGTCCACGTGCCGCCCCAGGGCGGCGCGCTCCTCGGGCTGGCGAGCGTACGCTGGACGTCGAACGGGATGGGCGCGCACCCGATGTGGGCGGCGGCGCTGCTGCATGCGCTGCTCGAGGCGGTGGAGCGCGACCAGCTGGCGCGGGCGCTGCCGGAGGGCTTCACGGAGGAGGAGGTGCTGCGGCGGCGCATCGGTCGCGCGGCGCTGGCGGGGCTCGCGCCGGGCGTCGCCGCGCGCGTCGCGCGGCTCGAGGCGCGCGGGTTCGACGTGCACCTGTTCGATCTGGCGCCGGCGCGGGGGATCGGCCTCCCGGTATCCGGCGCGCTCCTCTTCGACCGCGAGCGCGGCCCGGTGCCCGTGACCGCGGGATACGCCTGCGCGCTCGACGCCGCCGCCGCCCTGCGCGGCGCGCTCCTCGAGGCCGCGCAGTCGCGGCTCACGGACATCCACGGGGCGCGCGAGGACGTGGCGGCGATGGACGCGCGAAGCGTCGAACGGCTCAGGAGGGCGTGCGAGCGGGCGGCGCGAGCGGACGCGCGCGGGGAGCGCGGGCGTCCGCCCTTCGACTCCGCTGCGCTACGCTCAGGGCGAACGGACTTTTCCGTCCACCTCGACCCCGCCCCTTTCACCCCCGTTCGCCCTGAGCGCGTTCATCCCGGGCCCGTTCACCCTGAGCCCGTTCACCCTGAGCCCGTTCATCCTGAGCCCGTTCATCCTGAGCGTAGCGCCGCAGGCGCGGAGTCGAAGGACGCAGGCGCGGAGTCGAAGGGCCACGATCTCGAACGAGCGGTCGCCCGCGTCCTCCGCCTCCTCCACCGCTCCGGCCACCCCACCGTCCTCGCCCTCGACCTCGCCCCGCCCACCCTCGGCGTCCACGTCGCGAAGGTGCTCGTGCCGGGCCTCCTCCTGTCCGAGCTTCTCTCCGCGTGAAGCGCACCGACCTCGTCGTGTTCCTCGGCCCCTCGCTCCCCGCGCGCGAGGCCGCGCGGCTCGCGCGCTGCACGGTGCTGCCGCCGGCGCGGCAGGGCGACGTGTGGCGCGCGCTCGCGCTCCGGCCGCGCGCCATCGCGCTCGTCGACGGCGTGTTCGAGAGCGTCCCCTCGGTGTGGCACCACGAGCTGCTCGACGCGCTCGACGGCGGCGTGGCGGTCTTCGGCGGCGCCAGCATGGGCGCGCTGCGCGCCGCCGAGCTCTCCGCCCAGGGCATGGTGGGCGTGGGGCGCATCTACCGGTGGTACCGCGACGGCGTCCTCCACGACGACGCCGAGGTCGCGCTCCTGCACGCCGACGCGGAGCTGGGCTTTCGCCCGCTCACGCTGCCGCTCGTGACGGTGCGCCACGCCGGCCAGGTCGCGCGCGAGGAAGGCCTCCTCGCACCGCGCGAGGCGCGCGCCCTCGTCGCGGAGGCCGCGGCCATCCCGTACACGCGCCGGACCTGGCGCGGCGTGCTCGCTGCCGCGGCACCGCGGCTCGGCCCATCCGCGCGCGCCCGGCTCGAGGCTTTCGTCGCGCGCGGCCCGCCCGATCCCAAGGCCGAGGACGCGCGCGCCACCATCGCGGCCGCGGCCGCATTCGCCGCCTCGGGCGCGCCGGCCCTGCCCGGGCGCGCCGCGCGGCGCCCGCCCTCGCACGTGCGGCGGCGGAAGCTCGGCGATTGCCGCTCCGTCGCGGGCGGCGCCGGGGTGGCCGGTGCCGAGGTCCTCGCCTCGCTGCGCCGTCGGCCGGATGCGCCGGCGCTCGAGGACGCGGGGATGCGCCGCGCGCTCCTCGCAGGCTTCGCGCGCGCGCTCGGCCTCGCCGCGAGCAGCGACGCTGCAGCGCGCGCCGCCGAGGCGTGGCGCGGCGAGCTCGGGCTCACGCGCGCCGGGTTCGCGCGCCACCTCGCCGCCTGCGGCCTCGATCCGGCCGACGCGGCGCGCCTCTTCGACGACCTCGCCCTGGAGCGCCTCCTCCTCGACGCCGCCGCGCGCGCGGTCCCCGACGGCCCGTCGCCGGACGAGGGCCTCGCGCTCGGCGCGCGCCTCGGGGGCGCGTGGGCGGAGGAGGCGCGGCGCGCCGCGGTGCGCTATGCACGGCGCCATGGCCAAGCGCGACCGCGGCGGCGCTGAGGAGGAGGCGCCCGCGCCCTTCAACAACCCGTTCGGCGGCCTCGCCGGGAAGCTCGGCATGACGCCCGCCCCCGCGCCGGCGGCGCGCGCCGAGGTCGCCCCGGATCCGCGGGCGCCCGCGCGCGCCGTCGTGCGCCTCGAGCGCAAGGGCCGCGGCGGCAAGGAGGCGACGGTCGTGGAGAAGCTCGGGCTGGGCGCGGCGGAGGCGGAGCGCTGGGTGAAGGAGCTGAAGGCGTCGCTCGGCTGCGGCGGCACGGTCGAGGGCGATGCGCTCGTGCTCCAGGGCGACCAGCGCGAGCGCGTGAAGGCGCTGCTCGAGAACCGCGGGGTGCGGAAGGTGACGCTGGGCTGACGGTCTTCAGGCGACCGCCGCCCCGTGCAGCGCGCGCAGGAGGCCGGCGAGGAGGTCGCGCACGTCCTCCGGCGTCGCGGCGGCGAGCGGGAAGTCCACGCGGAGCCGGTCCGACGCGCTCTCCAGATCGAGGCCGTACGCGTCGACGCCCACCGCGCGCGCGCCGTCGGCGCGGGGGCCGCGCGCGGCGCAGAGCCGGGCGAGGGCGCTGGCGTGGTCGTCGTTCAGGTGCGCCAGGATCGCGGCGGCGTGCGGCGCCAGGGGATCGGTCGCGTGGTCCTCCACGACCTCCGCGCCCGCGACCCAGCCGATCGTCCCGAAGCCGCCGATGAAGCGCACCTCGTCGATGCCGTGCAGGTAGAGGTCGAACTCGTGCTGGCGGAAGTAGGCCTCGGCCTGCGGGTGGCGCGCGAGGTAGCGAGCCCTCACGTCCGCCACCTCGCGCGCGTCCGCGCGGCGAACGCGCCCGAGCAGCGACGCGCGCGCCCCCGCCATCGGGTCGACGGCGCGCCCGTCCTGCACGAACAGGCACGAGCGCGGGTCGCCGTCGAGGTTCAAGGTGTGCTGCGCCATGCGCGCGAGGAGCAGGACGGGCTCGCCGTCGCGCGAGAGCGCGTAAGGCGCGAGCGAGGCAAAAGGCCAGCCCCGCCGACGCGCGGAGTGCGTCGAGAGCACGGCCTGGGACTCGGCGCGGAGCAGCCGGCGCACGGCGGCCGCGGGCTGCGCCCGGTCGAGGCGCGCCTGCGCCTCGCGTACCTCGGGGTTCAGGGCGGGAGGTACGTCTCGGGCCATTCCCGTTTTTGTATGCAATGCGCGGTGTCCCGCAACGATGCCGTACGGGGCGTAAACGTACTCAGGGTCATATCCCGTCGGGTGGGGCCAAATGCCCTCAGACGCCCGCCCGGTTACAGCCTCGCCGTGGAGCGGCTCCGTGCGGTCATCGTGAGCGACGACGCGCTGGCGCGGAGCGGCCTCGGCGCACTCCTCGCACGGCGCGAGGACCTCGCCGTCCTCGGCGCGGTCACGCCCGCCGAGGGGACGGTCGAGGCGCTGGCCGCGCTCGGCGTCGAGGCCGTCCTGTGGGACGCCGGGGCGGCGGCCGTCGCAGGGCTCGCGGCGGTCGCGGCGGCCCACCCCACCGTCGCGCTCGTCGGCGACGACGCGCAGGCGGCCGAGGCGCTCGCGGCGGGTGCGCGCGGCGTCGCCCGCCGCGATGCGGGCGCCGATCGCCTC
>JBJMQK010000305.1:0-17535 GCA_045802735.1 Anaeromyxobacteraceae bacterium
CGCGGCCGCTTCCGCGAGGCCTTCTACCCCGCGCTCTTCGACGAGCTGGGCTTCCCGTATACCGGGTCGGACGCCTACGCGCTGGCGGTCACCCTGGACAAGCAGCTCACCAAGCTGATCCTCAAGGAGCACGGGATCCGCACCCCGGAGTGGCAATACGTGGAGCACCTGAGCGAGCTGCGCCCCCAGGACCTCCGCTTCCCGGTGATCGTCAAGCCGAACTTCGAGGGCTCCTCCAAGGGCATCACCCAGGACTCCATCGCCGAGACGGTGGACGAGGTGAAGGTGAAGGTGGCGGCCGCGCTGGAGCGCTACCCGGCGGGCGTGCTGGTGGAGGAGTTCATCTCCGGCCGCGACCTCACCGTGCCCTTCCTGGCCGAGGTGAAGAACGACTACGGCGGGGTGCTGTCGCCGGTGGAGTACGTCATCGACCCCGGCTACCGCCCCGAGCGCCGCTACAAGATCTACGACTACGACCTGAAGACCACCGGCGACCGGGCGGTCGGCGTGCGCGCCCCGGCCCAGATCCCGGAGGACATCGGCTCCGAGATCCGGAAGGCGTCCGAGAAGATCTTCCGGGTGCTGGACTGCAAGGACCTGGGCCGGCTGGACTTCCGCCTCTCCGACGCGGGGGTGGCGTACTTCCTGGAGATCAACGCGCTCCCCTCGCTCGAGCCCGGGGCGGGCATCTACGTCTCCGCAGCGCTCGAGGGGCTCCACGCCGACGCCGTCCTGGGCGCGGTGATCCAGAGCGCGGTCGAGCGCTGGAAGATCGCGGAGCCGCGCACCCGCCGCGGCAAGCCGCGCCGCGCCGAGCGGCTCAAGGTGGGCTTCGCCTACAACGTGAAGCGCGTCACGCCGGACCCGTCCGGCGAGCAGGACGACGAGGCCGAGTACGACTCGCCGAAGACGCTCCAGGCGATCCGCGAGGCGATCGCGAGCTACGGCCACGAGGTGGTCGACCTCGAGGCGACGAGCGACCTCCCCCTCGTCCTCGCCTCCACGCCGGTGGACGTGGTCTTCAACATCGCCGAGGGCTTCAAGGGCCGCAACCGCGAGTCGCAGGTGCCGGCGCTCCTCGAGCTGCTCGACATCCCGTACACGGGGTCCGACCCGGCGGCGCTCAGCGTCTCGCTCGACAAGGCGCTCGCGAAGCGCATGGTGCGGACGCACGGCATCCTCACCCCGCAGTACCTCGTCATGCACACCGCGAAGGAGCGGCTGCCGAAGGAGCTGGGCTTTCCGCTCATGGTGAAGCCGGTGGCGGAGGGCACGTCCAAGGGCGTGACCAAGAAGTCGATCGTGCGCGACGAGGTGGAGCTGCGCGAGGTCGCGCGCGAGATCATCGCGAAGTACCGGCAGCCCGCGCTCGTCGAGGAGTACATCAGCGGGCGCGAGTTCACGGTGGGTCTCCTGGGCGAGCGGCGGCCGCGGGTGCTGCCGCCGATGGAGGTCGTCTTCCTCGACACCTCCGACCCGACGCCGATCTACTCGTTCGAGATGAAGCAGGACTGGAACGACAAGATCCGCTACGAGGTGCCGGCGAAGCTCACCGAGCGCGAGCTGGACCGGCTCGAGAAGGCGGCGCGCGAGGTGTTCATCGCGCTCGGCTGCCGCGACGTGGCGCGCAGCGACTTCCGCATGGCGCCCGACGGGCGGATCTACTTCATCGAGTCGAACCCGCTGCCCGGCCTGTCGCCCGGGTGGTCGGACCTCGTCCTCATCGCGCAGGCGGCCGGCATCGACTACCGGGCGCTCATCGGCGAGATCCTGGCGTTCGCGATCCGCCGCTACCAGGAGCGGGAGCGCGAGCGCGAGCGCGCCCGCCGCGCGCAGATCGCGGCGGCGCGGGAGGAGCGGGGACCCACGAACGGAGCCGATGGCGCCGCTCAGTTGAAGTGACGCTCGCACTGGGGGGTCTCGGGGGGAGAGTTTCTCCCCCCGGACCGAGGCGCCGATAGGCGCCGGATCTCTTCATGGCGGCGGAAGAGACGTCGCGAGATGAACGCGACCGACCGCCGCCATGAAGGCGGAGGCGTGGCGGCGCCGTTATTCCTCACCCGTGCCCGAAGCCACCGCGCCCCTCCCCGAACCGCGCTGCCGCGCCCGCGATCTCGGTATCTCGCTCGGGCAGTACAAGACCGGGCGCTGGAACGCCATCACCGACGTCGCCGGCGTGAAGGTCGGCCACTCCACGATCATCCGTGGCGCGGGGCCGCTCGTCGTCGGAAAGGGCCCGGTCCGCACCGGCGTCACCGCCATCCTGCCGAACCCGGCGAACGTGTTCGAGGAGCGCGTCGTCGGCGGCGGCTTCATCCTGAACGGCGCCGGCGAGGTGTCCGGGATGACCCAGCTCATGGAGTGGGGCCTCATCGAGACCCCGATCTTCCTCACGAACACCCTCAGCGTCGGCGCCGTGTCCGACGCGGCCGTGAAGTGGATGGTCGAGAAGTTCCCCGGGATCGGCGGCGTGCACGACGTCATCATCCCGCTCGTCGGGGAGTGCGATGACTCGTGGCTGAACGACATCGCCGGGCGCCACGTGCACGAGCAGCACGTGCTCGAGGCGATCTCCACGGCGAGCGACGGCCCGGTCGCCGAGGGGAGCGTGGGCGGCGGCACCGGGATGATCACCTGCGACTTCAAGGCGGGGATCGGCACCGCGAGCCGCAAGCTGCCGGAGGCGCTCGGCGGGTACACCGTCGGCGTCCTCGTCATGACGAACTTCGGCGTCCTGCGGCAGCTGCGCGTCGGCGGCCTGCCGGTCGGCGAGGTCCTCGAGGACCGCTACGCCGCGACGCTGCCGCGCCGGCAGCGCGACTACGGCTCGATCATCGCCGTCGTCGCCACCGACGCGCCACTCAGCACGCACCAGCTGAACCGGGTCGCGAAGCGCGCCGCGCTGGGCGTCGGGCGGGTGGGGTCGACCGCCCGCCACGGCTCGGGCGAGATCGTGCTCGCCTTCTCGACGGCGAACATGGTTCCGCGCGTGACGCGCAAGATGGTGTACCGGATGAAGATCCTGCTCGATCAGCGGCTCGACCCGTTGTACGAGGCGGTGATCGAGGCCACCGAGGAGGCGATCCTGAACGCGCTGTGCCAGGCGCGCGACATGGACGGCGTCAACGGGAACCTGTCGAAGGCGCTGCCGCTCGCGGACGTGCGCGAGCTGACGCGCGCCTGGCAGCGTCAGGTCGAGGGCCGCAGGAGGGCGCCGTCGCAGCGCCGCGCCAGCCCGGTCGCCGCCCCCGCGCCGCCCGCCGCGACGGACGCGCCGCCCGCCTCCGAGGCGCCGCCGAAGGAGGAGGTTCCTTCCGCCCGCCGTCCGGAGTAGATTGCCCGTCCTTTCGAGGAGGAGAACCACCGATGGCCCGTTCGAAGAGCAAGCACATCCGCCTCATCATGAAGCGCCGGCAGGCGTGGAAGCGGCGCGTGAAGTCGCAGAAGGCGGAGAAGAAGGCCGGCAGCTCGAAGAAGTAGCCCCCGCGCGGCGCCCGGCGCGAGGCGCCGCCCGCAGCCGACGCCGATGGACTCCGACCGAGAGCGCCGCTCCCGGCGCGCCGTCGCGGCCGCGATCGCCGCCGTCGAGGCCCTCGGCGAGGGGAGGCCACTCCGCCTCGCGCTCGCCGACGCGTTCGCCGAAGTCGATTCGAAGCCCGGCCCGAAGCTCGGGCCCAAGGAACGCCGCCACGTGGCCGTCGCCGCGCGCGGCGTGGCGCGCTGGCTCCGCACCTGCGACGTGGCGCTCGCCCACGCACGCGCCCCGCGGGCCATCCCCGCCGATCGCGCCCTGCTGCGCTACCTCGCCTGGCGCGTGGCCGTGCTCGACGAGGCCGCCGAGCCCGCCCTGCGCGATCTGGCGCTGCCCGGGCCCAGGCGCCCGCGGGCGGTCTCCGACGCCGAGGTCGCGCGCGTCGCGAAGGCCCTGCCGCGCCCCGGACCGCAGGGGCCCGCCACCCTCCTCCCGGACGGTGCGACCGTCGCGGCCGCGCGCGACCCCGCCGTCGCGCTCGCGCTCCGCTACAGCGTCCCCGACCTCCTCGCGGCGAAGCTGCTCGAGGCGCTCGATCCGGCCGAGGCGGCGCGCTGCCTCGCCGCGCTCGACGAGGAGCCGCGCCTCGCGCTGCGCGTCAACGCCGCCCGCGCGACGCGCGACGAGGTGCTCGCCGCGCTCGCTCGCGCCGGCGTCGCCGCCGAGCCCGGGGACGACCCGCTCGCCATCCGCGTCGCCGACCGCGCCCGCCTGTTCGACGCGCCGCCGTTCCGCGCCGGGCTCGTCGAGGTGCAGGACGAGGGGAGCCAGGCCGTGGTCGCGCTCTGCGCGCCGCGCGGCGGGGAGCGCTGGCTCGACCTCTGCGCCGGCACGGGCGGCAAGGCGCTCGCCCTCGCCGCGCTGGGCGCGCGCGTCGTCGCCTGGGATGCGAGCGCGCGCCGCCTCGCCGACCTGCCGAAGCGGGCGCGGCGCGCTGCGCTCGCGGTGGAGGTGGCGCGCGAGCCGCCCTCCGGCGCCTATGACGGCGTGCTCGTCGACGCGCCGTGCAGCGGCTCCGGCGCGCTCGCCCGCGAGCCCGACGCGCGCTGGCGCATCGACGCCCCGTCGCTCGCGCGCCTCGTCGTGGCGCAGGACGAGGTGCTCGCCCGCGGCGCCGCGCTCGTCCGCCCGGGCGGCGCGCTCGTGTACGCGACCTGCTCGCTGTTCCGCGAGGAGGGCGAGGCGCGCGTCGCGGCGCTGCTGGCGCGCGGCGGGTTCGCCCTGGAGCGCGAGGCGCGGCGCTGGCCGCAGCGCGACCCCGGCGCCGGGTTCTACCTCGCCCGCCTGCGCCGGGGCGCGGCGCACGCAAGCTAGAACAGGAATCCGACGCCGACCTGCGGGCCGCTGAACGAGAAGCGCTCCGCGTTCTCGTCGCTCTTGTGCACGGACAGCTCGCGCCACCCGGCCGTCACCGCGACGGGACCGAAGCGCAGCGCCAGCGCGGCGAGCACGTCCACGACCGGCACCGGCACCGGCATGAACCGGGCGTATCCCTCGAACGCGAGCGGGCCAACGAGGCCGAGCTGTCCCGAGACGCCGAGGTCGGGCCCTCCCACGGCGAGCCCCGCGTCCGGGCCGGTGTCGGGCCACGTCAGGAACGCGCCGCCGAGCTCGACCCGCAGCCGCGCCACGTCCGTCGCGACGATGGCGGCGGTGAGGTGCGCGCTGCCGTGGCCGTACGTCGCCGTGGAGTCGCCGAAGGTGCCGACCGCGCCGGCGACGCGGTTGCCGCGGAAGAAGCCGTCGAAGTGCGCGTCGACGCCGAAGCGCTCGCCCTCGGCCGAGACGGCGAGGCCAGCGGCGCCGCCGCCGTGGCGCAAGGTGCCGCCGCCGAAGACGTCGAGGCGCGTCGCGATGCGGTTCACCTGCTCCGGCGGGTAGCCGTACTGAGGGCGCGGGTAGAGCGGGTAGTAACCCCACCCCCAACCCCAGCCCCACCACAGCGGCGCGAACGAGTAGAAGAACGGGTCGAACACGTAGCGCGGAGAGCCGTACCCGAACGGCGGATAGGCGAACACGGTGCCAGAGCGCGGCGGGGCGGCGACGGCCGGGTGCGCGCCAGGGGTGGGCGCCGGCGCCGTCCGTCGCTGCGGCGCGGCCGAGGGTGTCGTGGCGGGTGCGGCGCCGGCGGCGCGTGCGGCGGGCGCCGCGCCGGCGGCGTGTGCTGGCGGTGCGGCCGCGGGAGCGTGCGGCTCGTCGGCGCGCGCGGCGGAGGGGAGGGCGAGCGAGGCGCAGAGGGTCGCGAGGGCGAGGGCGCGCATGCGTTTCTCCACCCGGACGAGATAGCAACGGCGGTGCCACGCGCCGCCGCCGCGGCGCGCAGCCGGGAGGGTCAAACCGGGCATAACTCCGGCGCGGTGCGGCTGCACGCGCGGGCCGCCCCCGCCACGTGTGAGGTGCTGCCCAGTTGAGGTGACGCTCGGGATGTGGGGTCTCGGGGGGAGAGTTTCTCCCCCCGGAGTGAGGCGCCGCAGGCGCCGGATATCGTCACAGCGGCGGGCAGTGACGTCCGCGATCAGATCAACTGGGGCGCCGCTGTGAGGCGCGGCGGCGACACCGGCGTGAATTTCGAGCCCGCCTGGCGCGTCGCCAGCGACCGCTTGACTCGACTGGCTGCGGCGCGATAAGCACAGCGCTCCCGCCGGGCGGAGCGCCGGGCGGGACTGGACCTTGAGCAACTGGCTGGAAATGCTGAGAGACCGGGTGGTCGTCCGGTCGCAGGTGGGCAAGCGGAAGCTCGACGCCGCGCTTGCCCGCAGGGAACTCGATCGCAAGCTGCACGAGCTCGGAGCGACATTCCTCGCGCTCGTCGGCGAAGGTCGGGCAGCGGTCCCGCAGGAGATGGCGGTCCTCGTCGCGGAGGCCCGCGAGCTGGAGGGAAGGCTCGAGTCGCACCACGACGCGATCGTGGCGCTCGAGGCGGAGGCGCAGGCGTAGGGGAGCACGACATTCTGGGCCCGTGGCGCAGCTGGGAGCGCGCTTGAATGGCATTCAAGAGGTCACCGGTTCGATCCCGGTCGGGTCCACCACGTAGCTGAGTCCAAGGCGGGCGGTTCGGGTCACTCCGAGCCGCCCGCCGCACGTTTGTGGCCTGATCCTGCGCCTCTGGACGCGCAGCCGGCCGCCCGTGTTCGCGTCCGAGCCGCCCCCTCCCTCCTGTCGATGTGCGCTCGAGGAGGCGCAACGCACACCTCGGGGCTTGATGTCGCCGGCGCTTCCGGGAGACCAAGCGGTCGACCGACGGGACTGTCCCTCGGTCATCCGACTTGCCAAGGAGGCGTCCAGAATGATCGGGATCGGGATCTGCGCTGTCGCCGTCGTGTTCGCCGCCGCTTTCACCGCCTGCTGTGCCCACCACGTCGTCTTCGGCATCATCCTCGGACGTGGACGGGTCGAGCCAGAGGGCGAGGAGCCGGGGCGCGCCGCGCAGCCGTCGACCCGCAGCAGCACCACCGCGCCGGCGACCGCGAAGCCGCGCGTCGTCGTCGTGGGCGCCGGCTTCGCCGGCCTCTCCTGCGCACGCGCGCTGAAGGACGCGCCGGTGCAGGTCACGGTCGTCGACCGGCGGAACCACCACCTGTTCCAGCCGCTCCTCTACCAGGTTGCGACCGCCGGCCTGAACCCGTCCGACATCGCCGCGCCGACGCGCCAGATCCTGCGCCGGCAGAAGAATGCCGACGTGCTCCTCGCCGAGGTGCGCAAGGTCGACCTCGAGGCGCGCCAGATCCACCTCGATGGCGGCGACGTCCTCCCCTACGACCAGCTCGTCCTCGCGACGGGCGCGACGCACGCCTACTTCGGCCACCCGGAGTGGGCCGGCGCCGCGCCGGGCCTCAAGACCGTGGAGGACGCCCTCGAGATCCGCCGCCGCATCCTCGTCGCCTTCGAGCGCGCCGAGCGCGAGACCGACGCCGAGCGCCAGCGCGCCTGGCTCACGTTCGTCGTCGTGGGCGGCGGCCCGACCGGCGTCGAGCTCGCCGGCGCCGTCGCCGAGATCGCGCGCCGCACGCTGCCGAGCGAGTTCCGCCACGTCGACCCCCACCGCGCGCGCGTCCTCCTGCTGCAGGCCGGCGAGCGCGTCCTGCCCTCGTACTCGCCGGCGTCGTCGCGCTCGGCGCAGGCGCAGCTCGAGCGCATCGGCGTCCAGGTGCTCACCGGCGTGCGCGTCACCGGGATCGACGAGCGCGGCGTGTCCATCGGGCGCGAGCGCGTCGAGGCGCGCACGGTGCTGTGGGCGGCCGGCGTCGCCGCGAGCCCCCTCGCGCGCACGCTCTCCGCGCCGCTCGACACCGCCGGCCGCGTGCTCGTGACGGCGGAGCTCACCGTGCCCGGGCACGACGAGGTGTACGTCGTCGGCGACGTCGCGTCGCTCAGGCGCGAGGACGGGACCGTCGTGCCGGGCGTCGCGCCCGCCGCGATGCAGGAGGGCCGCCACGCCGCGGTGAACGCGCAGCGCGCGCTGCGCGGCGAGCCGCTCCTCCCGTTCCGCTACGTCGACAAGGGCAGCATGGCGACGATCGGCCGCGCCGCGGCCGTGGCGGAGCGCGGCGGGCTCCGCGTCGGCGGCCTCGTGGCGTGGCTCGCCTGGCTCGTCATCCACATCCTCTTCCTCGTCGGGTTCCGCAACCGCCTCGCCGTGCTCCTGCAGTGGGCCCACCACTACGCGACGTTCGAGCGCGAGGCGCGCCTCATCACCGCGACCGCGGCCTTTCCGTCGGAGGGCGCGCCGGCGGCAGCGAACACGCCGCTCGCGCAGGAGCGGCGGCGCGCGGGGTGAGCATGGCGGCCGAGCCTGTCCTTCGACTCCGCCTCGCTCCGCTCAGGACGAACGGGGCCCGGCCGTGGCCGGTCAGCGCGGCCGGCGGCCGGGCGCAGCGCGCGCCTCCGCGGCGGCCCTCGCCGCGGCGAGGGCGGTCTTCACCGCGGCCGCGAACCGCGGCGGGAAGCGCTCGCCGTCCGTGAACCAGGGCTCGAGGCTCGCGACCGCGTTGCCGATCCCGTCGCGCTCGTCGGCGACCGCGGACGCGAGCAGCGCCCCGCTGTGCGGCAGGCGCGACGCCCACGGCGCCCCGGCGTCCGCGTCGAAGCGGCGCGAGATCGCGGCCAGCGCCGCGTCGTCGACGTGCGCGCGGCGGGCGGCGGCGAGCGTCTCCGCGGCGCGGTCGAGCTGGGCGTAGGCGCGTGCCCGCGCGGGCACGGCGCGGCGGAGCTCGCGGGCGAGCGTGCGGAGGTGCACCTCGAGGAGCACCCGCGGCATGCCGCGCGACGCGAGCACCCGACCGAGCCAGAGGAGCTGCTCCGTCGCGCGCTCGTCGTCCTCCGACGCGAGCGTCGCGATCCACGCGCCGTCACTCGTCGCGAATGCCCGCCCGCTCTCCCCGTAGCGCCGGGTGAAGTACGGGTACGCCGCCAGCGTCCGCTCGCCGGCGGCGCGCGCCGCCGCGAGCTCCCGCGGGTCCGAGGTGATGCGGTGATCCCCGGCCGCGGGGTTGAGGACCGCAGCCCTGGTGAATGGCCGGGTCGTCCTGGCGCTCACGGGTGATGCGTTCGCGCCGTGGCGTAGGGCTGGGGGAAGGCGAGGAGCGTCAGCAGCACGCGCGTCGAGGTCCGGCCCTGGGCGGGCGGCCACTCCTCGCGCCGCGCGAGCACGAACGCGCCGTGGCCCTTCACGTAATACAGCGAGCGGGCGTCGCCCGTCGGCTCGCCCTCGACCACCTGCACGGTGAGCGCGTCGCCGCGCGTCGAGAGGAGGTGGCCCGTGAACGTCGGCGGCGCCACGCGCTCGTTCGCGAGCCGCACGACGTCGGCGAAGTCACACGAAGCGTCGAACTCCCAGGCTTCGATCGGCGCGCCAGTGTTCATGGTTTCGGGGAATGTAAGGTCGGGTCATACCGTCGGGCAATCGCCCTGATGTGGCGCCGCCACGGTCGCGGGTGCAAGCGACCCGCGCGCGGCGGGTCGCCGCCGCGACTCACCCGCGAGCCGGTGCGCCGTCCTGCGCCCGCGCCTCGCCACCGCTAGGACAGCCGCATGCTGGATGGGGTGCTGCTCCTGCTCGTCCCGACGGGCAGCTACCGGACGGAGGACTTCCTCGCGGCGGCGGCGCGGCTGGGCGTGCCGGTCGTCATCGGGAGCGATCTCTGCCACCGCGTCGAGGAGCGCTTCGCCCCGCGCGGCGACCAGATCTCGCTCGACTACCGCCGCCCCGCCGACGCCGCGGCGCGCGTCGCGGAGCTCGCCCGCGAGCGGCCGGTGCGCGGCATCGTTCCGACGGACGAGGGGACGGCGATCATCGCCGCGCTCGCGGCGGAGCGCCTCGGCCTCGCGCATAACCCGCCCCAGGCGACGCGCCGCGCAGGGAACAAGCACCTGCAGCGCGAGGCGCTCTCCGCGGCCGGGCTCCCCGTCCCGCCGTTCGCGCTGCACCGGCTGGAGGACGGGCCGGACGTGGCGGCCGCCGCCTCGCCTTACCCGTGCGTGCTGAAGCCGCTCGTCCTCTCGGGCAGCCGCGGCGTCATCCGCGCCGACGACGCATCGACGTTCGTCACGGCCTGGCGCCGCATCGAGCGGCTGCTCGCCTGCGCGCGCACCGAGCGCCGTCCCAAGGATCCCGAGGCAGCCGGCGCGCTGCTCGTCGAGGGCTTCGTCCCCGGCCCGGAGATCGCCGTCGAGGGGCTCCTCCGCGGCGGCGCGCTCGAGGTGCTCGCCGTCTTCGACAAGCCGGACCCGCTCGACGGGCCCTACTTCGAGGAGACGATCTACGTGACGCCCTCGCGCCACCCCGAGCCGCTCCGGCGCGAGGCGGAGCGGGTGGTCGCAGCGGCCGCGCGCGCGCTCGGCCTCGCGGAGGGGCCGCTCCACGCCGAGCTGCGCCTGTCTCCCGCTGGCCCTGTCGTGCTGGAGGTCGCCGCGCGCACCATCGGGGGCCTGTGCGGCCGGACCCTGCGCTTCGGCGCTGGCGTGTCGCTCGAGGAGCTCGTCGTCGCGCACGCGGTGGGCCTCCCGCTCGCCAGCCTCGCGCGCGAGCGCCGCGCCGCCGGCGTCATGATGCTGCCCATCCCGCGCGCCGGCATCCTGCGCGGCGTCGCCGGCGTCGAGGAGGCGAAGGCGCTCCGCGGCGTCGAGGACGTCGTCATCACCGTGCCCGAGGGCCGCGAGGTCGAGCCCCTGCCCGAGGGCGATGCCTACCTCGGCTTCGCGTTCGCGCGCGGCGACGGTCCGGCGGAGGTGGAGGCGGCGCTCCGCGCGGCACACGCGCGGCTCGCCGTCGACATCCGCCCGGCGCTACCGACGGTGTAGCGCTCACTCTTCCGCGCCGGCCAACTGGCCGGAGGTCGGCTCTGCTCAGCAGAACCAGCTCTCGGTCAGGCGCGGCGCGCGCCGGCCGGTATCGGCGGCGGCCGAGAAGACGACGTGATCGTGCGGGCGCCCGGCGGCCGCGAGCGCGAGGCGCCGCACCGTCTCGAACGTCCGCTCCGCCGGCTCCGCCCGCGCCGCGCCGTCCTCGACCGCGCGCGCGACCTTCGCCTGCAGCGCGTCCATGCGCGGATCGGGGTGGCGCCAGCGGTGGGTCAGCGCCGCCGCGTCGAGCCCCTCGCTCGCGAGCTCGGGGTCGCCGAGGAGCAGGGAGCCGGGAGGGACGAGGAGGCGGATCGAGAGCTGCACCGGGTCGAGCGCAGCGGCCCAGCCCTCGCGCGCGAAGACGTCGAGCAGGTCGAGGTAGTCGTCGAGCGTCGACCAGGGCGTGAAGGGGAGGAGCGACGGCCGGAGCGCGAGCCCGGCGGCGGCGCACGCGGCGTACGCGCGGAACACGTCGGCGCGCCCGTGGCCCTTGTCGAGCTTCGCGAGCACCCGCTCCGAGAGCGACTCGACGGCGGAGACGACGAAGAGGGCGCCAGCCTCGCGCAGCCGCGGGAGGTGGTGCGCCTGCCGCACGAGGTGCTCCACCTTGGCGGTGAAGTCGAACGTGAGCGCGGGGAAGCGCGCGTGGACCGCCGCCGCGACGCGCAGCGCGTGGCCGGGGCCGTTCAGGAAGTCGGGGTCGCCGAAGGTGACGTGCTCGACGCCGCGGGCGACCTGCCGCGCCACGTCCTCGACCACCACCTCGACCGGCACCGCGAAGAACCGGCCGCCGTAGAGCGCGGGGATGGGACAGTGGCGGCAGAGGTGCTTGCACCCGCGCGACGCCTCGGCGTACCCGGCGAGGCGCTCCTCGCCATCCCCGGGCACGAGGCGCGCATAGCGCTCGGGGCCCGGGAGGGCAGCGCGGCTCGGCACGGGAAACTCGAGCTTCGCGCGCGTCGCCGCGCCGGCGCCGGCGCGGACGAACCGGGCGAGGTCGCGGCCCGCCTCCACCTCGCGCGCGAGCGCGACGAGGTCCTCCTCGCACTCGCCGGCGAGGAGCGCCATGGCGCCCGCGGCGCGGAGGGCGTCGGCGTGAAGCGGCGCGTACAGGCCGTGGAAGGCGAGCAGGGCCCCTGGGTTGAGCGCGCGCACCCGCTCCGCGGCGCGGAGCGCGAGCTTCAGCGCCGTGTGCATCGGCACCGAGAACACGACGAGCCGCGCCGCGCGCACGCGCGCCTCGTCGAACGGCTCCACCGCGAGGTCGAGCGCCGCGGGCGCGAAGCCGGCGCGCTCGAGGAACGCCAGGGGCCAGGTGATGCCGGCGGGCTGGTGGCCGAGCTCGTACGTCGAGACGAGGAGGATCTCGCCCGCACCGCGCATGTGCCGCGGGGGCTACCCCTTCTTGCGGGGTGGCTGGAAGTCGGGTGGGAGCTGCGCGTTCTCGCCGAAGAAGAACTGCTCGGCCTGGTCCCAGAGGATCTGGCTCGTGCGCGGGTCCGCCGGGGACAGGCGGTACTCGTTCATGACCATCTTGAAGTGCTCGAGCCACAGCTTCCACGCGTCTTGACTGACGTTGTCGTAGATGCGCTGGCCGAGGTCGTTGTTGAACGGCTTGAACGTGAGCCCTGGCAGCTCCTTGCCGAGCTTCTTGCACATCACCATCCGAGCCATCGAGCTCCCTCTCCGCGCAGGTGCGCGGCGGAACATAAACGATCTGGCGCGGATGCGCCGCAGAATCCCTGGGCCGGCGCGGCCCCCCGGAGCCGCGCCGAAGCCGCCGGGAGCGGCTACGACAGGAGGGAGGTCGCGGAGACGGCGAGCGCCTTCGCGAGGGACTCGAGGGTGTCGAGCGGCGGCGTGCGCTGCCCGCGCTCGAGCATCGAGATGTACGAGACCGAGAGGCCGGCCTTCGCGGCGAGCGCCTCCTGCGACATCTTCTTGCGCAGGCGTTCGGACTTCAGGTTGGTGGCAAACTTATCGGCGAGTCCAGCCATGGTGTGTGCTCCCTCGGAGGTAGACTGTGCGCGGCTGATATTGCGGAAACCGCCACACACTCGTGGCGGAATCCGTAGAGCACGATTTAGCAGTTAGTGAGGGATCGGTCGAGTCTAGTGTTCACTGGACGCGCGGGTTCGGGACCGGCCGGGGAAGGGGACCTCGTACCGCTTGAGAAGGCGACGGAGAGCGAAGTACGAGATCCCGAGCCGCTGCGCGAGGCCGCGCGGATCGCCCTGGAACAGCTTCACGCAGGCCTGCAGGTAGCGCTTTGCCGCCTCGTTGAAGGGCACGACGGCGGAGGCGGTGAGCGGCCGGCCGAACCCCGGCAGCCCCGGCGGCAGGGCGCCGCCGAGCTGGAAGAGCCGCGAGCGCGCCTGCTCCAGCTCGCCCTCCGCGCGCTCGATGAACCGGGAGAGGAGGCGGCGGTCGATGGCGAGCTCGAGCGCCGTCTCCATCGACTCGGGTCCGTCGTAGTCGACGAAGTGGTCGGCGCCCGCCATCATCGCGGCAACGGCCTCGGACGGCGGCGCGCCGGCGGTGAAGGCCAGGATCGCGAGCTCGGGGCGGCGCTGGCGCACCTCCTGGATGACGTCGAGGCCGTTCCGCTGCGGGATGACGAGGTCCACCGCGAGCGCGGTCACCTCGGGCGTCACGATCCGCAGCGCCTCCTCGCCGTCGCCCGCCAGGACCACCCGGAACCGCGGATACGTGCCGAGCGCCGCGGCGCGCGCCCGGCCCGGCACCGCCTCGAGCCGCGCGCGGATGGCGTCGCGCTGCGACGGCTCGTCGTTCGCGACCACGACGAGGTGGTCGTACTCTTCCGGCCTGTCCCAGGCTTGTGAGGTCAAGGTCTCCGTCCGTGTCGCTCCGGCGGCGCCGCCGCGGTGCCGGCCTCGCGTACGCAGGGAGCGGCGAGGAGGATCGCCTGCACGGCGCTGCCGCGCCTGAGCCGCGTGGGGCCCTTGGGCGCGACGGCGAGCGCGTCGAAGCCCGTCACGGAGGTGAGCTGGCCGCTGCCCTGCGCCCGCAGCGGCTCGACCACCAGGGCACCCCGCTCGAGGTGCGCCCGCGCGCGGGCGTAGAGCGTGAGCTCCGACGGCTTCTCGAGCGGCGCGGCGAGGCGCGCCGAGAGCACGGTGCGGCCGGTGCCGGGGAGCCCTGCGAGGCGGCGGAGCGCCGGGCGGACGAACAGCTCGAACGTGACGAGCGCGCTCGCCGGGTTCCCGGGGAGGCCGAAGACCGCCGTGCGCCCGCGCCGGCCGAAGGCGATCGGCTTCCCCGGGCGCATCGCCACGCGCCAGAAGTCGAGCTCCGTCCCCGCCGCCTCGAGCGCCTGCCGGACGAGGTCCTTGTCCCCGACCGAGACGCCGCCCATCGTGACGAGCGCGTCGAACCCTTCGGCGGCCGCGAGCGCCGCGTCGAGCGAGGCGCGCGTGTCGCGGGCGATCGGCAGGAGCGTCGGCGTGGCGCCGGCGTCGCGGCACGCCGCGGCGATGGCGTGGCTGTTCGACTCCTGGATCTCGGCCGGCCCGGGCGAGCGGCCCACGGGGACGAGCTCGTCGCCCGTCGCGAGGAGCGCAACCCGCGGGCGGCGGTGGACGGCGACGTCGGCGCGGCCGAGCGCCGCGGCGAGCCCGACCGCGCCGGGATCGACGACGGCGCCGCACCCGAGCGCCACGGCGCCCTCCGCGACGTCGCTGCCCGCACGGCGCACGAAGCGCCCGCGCTCGGCGGGGCGCCGGAACTCGGCCACCCCTCCACGGCGCGTGACCTCCTCCTGCATCTCGACCGCGTCCGCGCCCGGGGGCAGCGGGGCGCCGGTGAACACGCGCGCGCAGGTGCCGCGCGCGAGGGGCTGGGGCGGGACGCCGCCGGCGAAGATCTCGGCCGCGACGCGGAGGCGCGTCCCCGCCCCGCGGGCGTCGTCGGCGCAGAGCGCGTACCCGTCCATCTGCGCGTTGTCGAAGGGCGGCAGCGCGCGCGTCGCGGCGAGGTCCTCCGCCAGCGCGCGCCCGAGCGCCTCGCCGAGCGCCACGCGCTCCGCCGCGAGCGGCGCGACGTCGGCGAGCGCATCCAGGATCCGGGACACCGCCTCGGCGGGCTCGAGCACGGCGCTGTCTTCGCGGTGTGGCGACGCCTTGTCAAGTCGCGCGCGGTGCTTTGGCTCGACCCGGGCCGGGGCGCGTGCCATGTTCCAGCGCCACATGGCGCAAGAATCGACGCGCGAACGCCGCGCGACCCTCCTCCTCGAGAAGCTGCGCGAAGCCACCGGGAAGCCGCTCGGGCTGGGCGAGCTCATGCAGCGCGCGCGCATCCACCCCGGCGAGCGCACCGAGGTGAAGCGCACGCTCCGCGACCTCACCCGCGACGGGGTCGTGCACCGCGACGGCAAGCGCTATTCGATCCCGGGCGCGCGCCCCGCGCCGAACGCGACCGCCACGCAGGTCGCGCGTCCGTCCGGCCGCCCGGTGGCGAGCACGGCGGCGCCGGCGAGGGGCTCGCTCACGCGGCGCGGGGGGATCGTCGGCACGCTCACCAAGCACCGCGACGGCTACGGGTTCGTGGCGCGGCTCGACCGCGGCGGCGACGACGTGTTCGTGCCCCCCGACGAGGCCGGGAAGGCGCTCGACGGCGACCTCGTCCGCATCGAGATCGTGCCCGGCACGGCCGGTCGCACCATGGGCCGGCTCGTCGAGGTCGTGCAGCGGCGGCGGCGCTGGCTCCTCGGCACGTACCACGCGCGCGGCGCGTCGAGCTTCGTCGTCCCGGCCGACGCCGAGCTGGAGGGCTACGTCGGCGTCCCCGAGACCGACCTCGCCGAGGAGGGCGAGGTCGTGAAGGTGGAGCTCGAGCCCGGCGTGAAGCGGCTCTCCGGCCACGTGGTGGAGCGCGTCGGCAAGCCCGGCGAGCCGCGCGTCGAGGTGCTGCGCGTCGCCTACGCGAAGGGCTTCTCCGACCTCTTCCCCGCCGACGTGCGCGAGGAGGCCGAGGGCGTCCCGGATCACGTCCGCGACGAGGACCGCGCGGGGCGGCGCGACCTCACCTCGCTGCGCCTCGTCACCATCGACGGCGAGGACGCGCGCGACTTCGACGACGCGGTGTGGGTCGAGCGCGTGCACGGGCCCGGGCGGGCGCGCTACCGCCTCGTCGTCGCCATCGCCGACGTGTCGCACTACGTCCGGCCGGGGAGCGCGCTCGACGCCGAGGCGCTGCGGCGCGGGACGAGCGTCTACTTCCCGGCGCAGGTGCTGCCGATGCTGCCGGAGCGGCTCTCGAACGGGATCTGCTCGCTCAACCCCGCCGTCGACCGCCTGTGCATGGTGGCGGACCTGCGCATCGACGACGACGGGAACCCGGCCGGCGCCGAGGTGTACGAGGGCGTGATGCGCAGCGCCGCGCGCTGCACCTACACCGAGGTCGCCGCGGTGCTCGCGGGCGAGTCGGTGCCGCACCGCGACGCGTTCCGCCCCGAGTTCGAGCTCATGGGCGAGCTGCAGGCGAAGCTCACGAGGATGCGCGAGCGCCGCGGGGCGATCGACTTCGACATCCCCGAGTCGAAGATCGTGCTCGGCGAGGACGACCGGCTCAAGACCATCGAGCGCCGTCCGCGCAACCGCGCGCACCGCGTGGTCGAGGAGTTCATGCTCGCCGCGAACGAGGCGGTGGCGCGGCAGTTCGGGACGCAGGACCTCCCCACGGTCTACCGGATCCACGGCCTCCCCGACGAGGAGAAGCTCGACGCGTTCCGCCGGCTCGCGCAGACGCACGGCTTCGAGGTGGCGGAGGGGCCGCTCGGGCCGAAGCAGCTCAACGCGCTCCTGCACGCCTTCGAGGGGCACGCGCAGCAGCGCGCGCTCAACCAGCTCCTCCTGCGCGCCATGATGCAGGCCGTCTACAGCGCGGAGAACATCGGGCACTACGGGCTCGCCGCCGAGGCGTACCTGCACTTCACCTCGCCCATCCGCCGCTACCCGGACCTCATGGTCCACCGGCTGCTGAAGCAGCAGTGGGCCGACGCCGCCGCACCGGCAGGCCCCGGCGCGAAGCGCCCGCGCTTCCCGGCGCGCGACCTCGAGGAGATCGCGACGCTGTGTTCGGAGCGGGAGCGCGCCGCGATGCAGGCCGAGCGCGAGATCGCCGCCTACTACGCCGCGCTCTTCATGAAGGACAAGGTCGGCGAGCGCCTGCGCGGCGTCGTCGCGAGCGTCCTCGACTTCGGGATCTTCGTCGAGATGGAGCCCTGGTTCGTGGAGGGCCTCGTGAAGGTGGAGGACCTCGGCGACGGGTTCGAGCTCGACCCCGACCTGCACGCGCTCGTGCAGCGGCGCACCGGCCGGTCGTTCCGCGTCGGCGACAGGGTCGAGGTCGAGGTCACCGCCGCGAACCCGATGCGGCGCCAGATCGACCTCGCGCTCGTCGAGGCGGGCGAGCGCGTCGCCCGCGCGGAGGGCGCTGCGAACGGCGACGGCGAGGGACGCCGCGCGCGTCCGCGGAAGGGCGCCGCGGCCGGCGAGCGGGTGGAGGCGCGGGGTGGCGGCCGGTCCGAGCGCGGCGGCGGCCGGCGCGCGAGGCCCGAGCCGCGGCCGAAGGGCCCGGCGCGGAAGAAGAAGGCGCCCGCGCGCGCGAAGAAGGGCGCGGCGACGAAGCGGGTGGCTGCGAAG
>JBJMQK010000328.1:0-3043 GCA_045802735.1 Anaeromyxobacteraceae bacterium
CTCCCCGTCTACCGCGACGCGAAGCGCGTCGTCGCGCTCGTGCCGGGCGTGGGCGAGGGCAACGTCGCGCTCGAGGCGCTCGCCGATCCACACCTGCTCGAGGGGGTCGACGTCTCGATCTTGCCGGGCGCGCTCGCCGTCGCCGAGAACGGGGCGGTGTGGGTCGACGGCTCGGCCTTCCACCACCGAGTCGTCTTCGTCGTTCCGCAGCACCTCGTCCTCGTGGTGGACGCGGCGACGCTGGTGGACGACATGCACCAGGCGTACGCGCGCCTCGCCGGGCGGCCCATCGGCTACGGCCTCTTCATCTCCGGCCCGTCGAAGACCGCCGACATCGAGCAGGCGCTCGTCATCGGCGCGCAGGGCGCGCGCAGCTGCACGGTCTACCTCGTCGGCTGACGCCGCTACTGCAGGCGCGTCCCCTCGAGCCAGGCCGCGACGCGCGGATCGTCGTTCAGGACGTCCTGGCCGACGAGGAAGATGCGCTCGATGTCGGGGTGCGCCAGCGCCTCGGGACGGGACAGCGCCTGCCCGAGCACGGCGTCGGCCTCGAAGGGCGTCCGCTCCGCGTCGACGACCATGAACTCGAACGCGCCCTCCTCCTCGACGCGCGCGAGGAGGCTCACCAGCACGCGGTCGCCGGGGACGGTGGCCGGCCCCCAGCGGCCCCAGGAGATGGCGAGCGCGAGCGGGCGATGACCGTCGACGCGCGCCGCGAGGTACATCGCGAGGTCCTTGCCGCCCTCGCGGACGCCGCCGCGCGCCACGACCGCGGGCGCGCCGCAGTCGGGGCAGGGGAAGGGCGGGTCCGTCCGCCCGAGCACGATCTGGCGCTCGGCGGTCATGTGCCGAGCTTCTCGCGGACGCTCTTCATCTTCCCGGCGATGGTGTGCTCCTTGTCGCGGCGGTCGTCGATCTTGATGAGCGTGGAGACGCGCACGGCGCCCTCGCCGAAGGGCTCCTCGTGCATCTTGCGGACGACCGCCAGGATCGCGTCGAGGTCCCCCTCGATGATCGTGCCCATGGCGGTGAGCTCGTGCGTGAGCCCGGAGGCGTCGAGGACGCGCTCGACGCCGGCGACGTAGCGCGACAGGCTGGGCGTCGCGGTGCCGAGCGGGGCGATGGTGACGAACACGACGGCCATGGCTCTCCTCGTTGAGACGGACGGTGAAGGGTCAGCCGACCTCGACGCGCAGCACCTCGTGGCCGAGGCGCACCGCGTCGCCGTCGCGCAGGGCGTGCTCGGCGCCGGGTGCGATGCGGATGAAGGTCCCGTGCGCGGAGCCGAGGTCGCGGAGCCGCGCCGTGCCGTCGCGCTCGAGCAGCACCTCGGCGTGCGCCTGCGACAGCCAGGGGTCGTCGCCGAGGTCGACCGCGCATCCGGTGCGGCCGATCGTCACCGACGCGCCGCCGCGCAGCCACGTCCGCCCGCCGACCCCGCCCTCGAGCCACTCCTCGAGGACGACCGTCGCACGGTCCGGGCGCGGCGCGCCGAGGCGGCGCGTCGGGCCGCGCGGCGGCGCGGGCGGGGGCAGCGGGCCGCCGTACCGCAGCAGCCGATCGCCCACCGCGAAGAGCGCGCCCGGCCGCAGCGCGACCGCGTCGCGGAGGCGCACGTAGACGCCGCCGGCGGCCCCCTCGTCGCGCACGCGCACCGCGCCCCCGCGGGCGACGAAGGTGGCGTGCACCGGGCCGAGGCAGCCGTCGTCGGGGAACTCGATCGCGCCCGCGCCCGCGACGCGGCCGGCGAGCACCTCGTCGGTGCCGAGCGCGAACACGGCGCCGGGCGGGGCGGTGCCTCGCTCGAGGACGAGGCGCGCCGCGGGGGACGTCGGCGCTCCGGAGACCGCCGCGGCCGCGGCCGGCGGGGCGGCGCGCTCTCCGAACGGCTCCTGACATGCCTCGCAGCGCGCGGCGCGCAGGTCGTTGAAGGCGTCGCAGCGCCGGCACACCTGCCCGAGCATCCTGCCGTTCTACCGCGCGCCCTTTCGGGCCTCAACCGCGCGTGTGCCTCGGAGGGGTACCGTTGGCGGTTCGTGCCGCAGTGCGTTATAAAATGCGTTCGCTTGCCGGCCCGGGGAGCGGCGGATAGGGAATTTGGTCGAGCCTTGCTGCGCCTCAACGACATCCTGGATCGAGTGGGTCGGTATCACCCCGATCCTGACCTCGATCTGATCAAGAAGGCCTACGTCTACTCCGCGAAGGTCCACCAGGGCCAGATCCGCAAGTCGGGCGAGCCGTACCTCGTGCACCCGCTGGAGGTCGCGGGGATCCTCGCCGAGATGCGGCTCGACGAGGCGTCGATCGTCACCGGGCTGCTCCACGACACCATCGAGGACACGCTCGCCACGAAGGACGACATCTCCGAGCTGTTCGGGCCGGAGATCGCGGAGCTGGTCGACGGCGTCACCAAGCTCTCGCAGTTCACCGCCGGAAACACCCAGGAGGAGAAGCAGGCCGAGAACTTCCGCAAGATGGTCGTGGCGATGGCGAAGGACATCAGGGTCCTGCTCGTCAAGCTCGCGGACCGCACGCACAACATGCGGACGCTCGAGCACATGAAGCCCGAGAAGCAGGAGCGCATCGCCCGCGAGACGCTCGACATCTACGCGCCGCTCTCGAACCGCCTCGGCATCCAGTGGGTGAAGAGCGAGCTCGAGGACCTGTCGTTCAAGTACCTGTGGCCCTCCGAGCACGGCGACCTCCACGCGAAGGTCGAGGCGCGGGCGAAGGAGCGCGACAAGTTCATCGAGGAGGTGGTGGGCGCGATCTC
This sequence comes from Anaeromyxobacteraceae bacterium, assembly GCA_045802735.1. GTDB lineage: Bacteria > Myxococcota > Myxococcia > Myxococcales > Anaeromyxobacteraceae > Anaeromyxobacter_A. The sequence continues at coordinate 2,774 of JBJMQK010000328.1, forward strand.
GCAGAAGCTCGGCGAGTCGCAGATCCAGGCCGAGGTCTACGGCCGGGTGAAGCACCTCTACTCGATCTGGCGAAAGATGCGCCTCCTCAACGTGGACTTCGAGCAGATCCACGACGTCATCGCCTTCCGCGTCATCGTGCAGAACGTGGCGCAGTGCTACGAGTCGCTCGGGCTCGTGCACTCCATGTGGAAGCCGGTGCCGGGCCGCTTCAAGGACTACATCGCGATCCCGAAGCCCAACATGTACCAGTCGCTGCACACGACGGTCAT
>JBJMQK010000361.1:0-3907 GCA_045802735.1 Anaeromyxobacteraceae bacterium
TTCAGCCAGCGAGCCGCCTGACCCTTGAAGTGGCCGATGGGGACGACGTCTTCGGAGAGCTTCACGTCATGCATGGTCCGAATATGGACCGTATCTGGTGCGAGTGCATGAAGACCGCCTCACGCGATGAGCAGCCCCTCCAGCACGAACGCGGCGAGGCCCAGGGCGAGGAGGATCGACCAGAGCGGGATCTGGCGGTCGCCGATGGGTCCGTCGGTCGCGAGCTTCGCGTGGGAGGCGCCGCCGAAGTAGGCGGTCAGCTCCTGCGGGTCGAGCCGGGTCGTGTCGCTCTCGCGCGGATCGGGCAGCACCGCGAAGGCGAGCTTCGGGTCGGCGTGCGTCTTCCCCGCCTCCTGCACCTTCACGCTCCACAGGCCCGGGAGATCCGGGGAGAGGCGCGGCGGGCCGCCGGCCTCGTGCGCGAGCCGCTCGGCGGGGATCTCGCGGCCGTCGGGGGCGACCACCGACACGAGCGTCTGCCCTTCACCCACCGTCACCGCGCGCGGCGCGTCCACCACCGACGGCGCGTCGTGCCGCTCCTCGAGCCCGCCGGAGAGGAGCGCCGCGATGCGCTGCACCGCCGGCAGGAAGCTCGTGCGGATGGTCCAGTCGGACCACTCGCGATCGACGGTGGACGTGTACAGCACGACGCGGCCCTTCCCGCGCCGCGCCTCGACGAGCGCCGGCGCGCCGTCGTCGAACGACACGAGCACGTGCTCGCCGCCGGGCGCCTTCTTCTCCGCGGGCTTGAGCAGCATGTAGCGCCAGGTGCGGGCGCCCTCGAACCCCTCGCGCGCCGAGCCGGTGAACACCTGCAGCGCCGGGTGCGCCCAGTCGATGTCGGCGAAGTGCGCGGGCTGCAGCGCCGTCCCGCGCTCGGCGGCGGTCTTCACGAGGTGGAGCGGCCGCGGCAGGACCGCGCCGAGCTCGTCGTTCCAGAGGTCCGGGTCCACCTGGTCGCCCATCGCCGCGAACAGGCCGCCGCCGCCCTCGACGAAGGAGACGAGCTCCTTCGCCTTCGGCCCGAGCGAGCGCACGTTGAGCAGGAACACCACGTCGTAGTCGGCGAGGCGGACGTTGCCGAGCGACTCGGCGTCGACGACGGTGGGCCGCGCCGGCGAGGCCGGGGCCGACAGCGCCGCCTCGACGAAGAACGCCTCGTCGCGGTAGCGCACCGGCGAAGGGGAGCCGTCCACCACGAGCGCGCGGACGTCGCGCGGCACCGTCACCGTGAGGGAGCGCGCGTCGTCGATGGCGAGCTCGTCGCCGGGCAGCGTCACGGACAGCGCGGCCGGACCGCCCGCGGCGAAGCGGTAGCCGAGGACCTTCTTCGCGGCGCCGGCGGCGGGGACCTGGGCGAAGGCCTTCAGCACGACGGGCGACGTCGGTGGGCCGGCGTGGAGCTGGAGCTCGAGGTCGCGAGCGGCACCGCCTTCGTCCTTCGACTTCGCTGCGCTACGCTCAGGACGAACGGATCCTGCACCGCCCGTCGCGGCGAGCGTCGCGGTGATGCGGTAGCCGCGGGGGCCGACGGCGGCGTCGGGCTCGGCCGCGAGGTCCACCACCGCGATGTTGGGGAGCGCCTCGCCGCGGGCGGCGTCCACGATCGTCACCTCGGGCCGCACCGTCGCGCCGTCCTTGCCGCGCAGCATCGGCGCGGGGGCGTCGAGGCGCCACGCGGCGGCGGTGAGGTCGGTCGCGACGACGATGCGCTTCCCGAGGGAGGCGCCGGTGCCCTCGCCGGAGAGCGCGCGCACCGCCGCGGCGACGCAGGCGCTCATGTCGGAGTGGCCGTGGGTCAGCTCCGCCTCGCGCAGCGCCCGCCGCACCGCGACCTTGTCGAACGACGGAGGCGGCGCGGTCGGGGCCGGTCCGGCGCAGATCACCGCCGTCGCCGGCTCCTCGCCGGAGAGCTCGTCGAGGGCCGCGAGCGCGGCCTCGCGGGCGCGGTCGAAGAGCGCGTTCCCGTGGAGGCGGTAGCCCACCGACGCCGCGGCGTCGAGGACGATGGCGACCGAGGAGGGCCCGCGCGGAGTCGCCGCGGCGGCCTCCTCCGGGCGCTGCAGCCGCGGCCGGGCGAGCGCCGCCGCGATGGCTGCGATGAGGAGCGTGCGCGCCGCGAAGAGGAGGAGCTTGCGGAGCCGCAGCCGCCGCTCGGTCTCGTGGCGCGCGCGCAGGATGAAGTCGATCGCCGGGAAGGGTGTCGGCCGCGGGCGGCGCCGGAAGAAGAGGTGCACGACCAGCGGGATGGCCGCCGCGAGGAGGCCCCACAGCAGCGCCGGGTGGAGGAACGACAGGGTCACGCCGCGCTCCGCTCCCGGCGCGCCAGGAAGGGCAGGAGCACCTCGTCGAGCGGGCGATCGCTGCGGCAGAGCGCGTAGTCCACGTCGGACTCCGCCGCGCCGCGCTTCACCTCGTCGAGCCAGCGCGCGAGCACCTCGAGGTAGCCCTTGCGCACGTCGCGCCCGTTCGCCTCGACCTCGCGCGCGTCCTCCATCGAGAGGAAGCGCGTCGGATCGTCGAAGGGGAACTCCAGCTCGTAGGGGTCGAGCACGTGGAAGAGCGTCACCTCGTGCTTGCGGCGGCGGAGCTGCGACAGGCGCTTCAGCACCCGCTCCTCGGCGTCGAAGAGGTCGGAGAAGACGACGATCGAGCCGCGGCGCGGCGCGTGCTCGACCACGTGGTCGACCGCGGCGGCGAGGCGCGTCTGGCCGGCGGGCACCGTCGCGGCGAGGAGGTCCACGAGCTGCGGGAGCTGCGAGGCGGCGGCGCGCGGCGGGACGGAGCGCACGATGCGGTCGGTGACGAGCACGAGCCCGGCGGCGTCGCCCTGGCGCACGAGGAGGTAGGCGAGCGAGGCGGCGAGGGCGCTCGCGTACTCGAACTTGGTGAGGCCGCCGTCGGCGCCGCGGTAGCCCATCGAGCCGGAGGCGTCGACGACGAGCCAGGCGCGGAGGTTCGTCTCCTGCTCGTAGCGCTTCACGTAGTACTTGTCGAACTTGCCGTAGGCCTTCCAGTCGATGTGGCGGATCTCGTCGCCGGGCGCGTACTCCTTGTGCTCGGCGAACTCGACCGACTGGCCGTGGTGCGGGCTCTTGTGGAGGCCGGTGAGCACGCCCTCGGTGATGGCGCGCACGCGGAGCTTCAGCGTCGCGAGGCGCGCGAGGACGGCGGGGTCGAGGAGCTTGCGTTCGGGCACGGTTCCGCCTTCGCCCTTCGACTACGCTTCGCTACGCTCAGGGCGAACGGGGGAGGATACCCCGTTCACGCTGAGCGTAGGGCGAGCGCAGCGAGCCCGGAGTCGAAGCGTCGTCACGGCCGGACCTTCTCGAGCAGGCGGTCCACGATCTGCTCGCTCGTCACGTTCTCGCTCTCCGCGCGGAAGTTCGTGAGGACGCGGTGCACGAGCACCGGGCGCGCCAGCGCGCGCACGTCCTCCACCGCCGCGGTCATGCGGCCGTCGAGGATGGCGCGGGCCTTCGCGCCGAGCACGAGGTACTGGCTCGCGCGCGGCCCGGCGCCCCACTGCACCAGCTCCTTCACGAAGTCGGGCGACGAGGCGTCGGTGGGGCGCGTCATGCGCACCAGCTCGACGGCGTGGCGCGCGACGTGGTCGGCGACCGGGACGCGCAGCACCAGCTCCTGGAGGTCGCGGATCTCGTGCGGCGAGAGGATCCGGTCGAGCGTGCGGCGCGTCGCGACGGTGGTGGAGCGGACGATCTCCACCTCCTCCTCCGCCGACGGATAGTGCACGTTCACGTAGAACATGAACCGGTCGAGCTGCGCCTCGGGGAGCGGATACGTCCCCTCCTGCTCGATGGGGTTCTGCGTGGCGAACACCAGGAACGGGAGGTCGAGGGGGTAGGTCTGCCCGCCGGCCGTGACGCGGTACTCCTGCATCGCCTGG
>JBJMQK010000387.1:0-2708 GCA_045802735.1 Anaeromyxobacteraceae bacterium
TCGCGAGCAAGCTGCTCAAGGACGGCAAGAAGCCGCTCCTCGTGGCCGCGGACGTCTACCGCCCCGCGGCCGTCGAGCAGCTGAAGGTGCTCGGCGAGAAGCTCGGCGTGCCCGTCTTCCACGAGCCGGGCGTCTCGCCGCCGGAGATGTGCCGGCAGGCGCTCGCGGCCGCGGAGCGGGAGAAGGCCACCGCGATCGTCTACGACACCGCCGGCCGCCTCGCGATCGACGACGAGCTCATGCTCGAGCTCGAGGAGATCAAGAAGGCCGTCGCGCCCGAGAACATCCTGCTCGTCGCCGACGCCATGATCGGCCAGGACGCGGTGAAGACCGCCTCCGAGTTCGACCGCCGGCTCTCCATCGACGGCTTCATCCTCACCAAGCTCGACGGCGACGCCCGCGGCGGCGCGGCCCTCTCGATCAAGGAGGTCACCGGCAAGCCGATCAAGTTCCTCGGCATGGGCGAGTCGCTCGATCGCCTCGAGGAGTTCCGTCCGGAGGGCCTCGCGAGCCGCATCCTCGGGTTCGGCGACATCGTCGGCCTGATGAAGGACTTCGAGCAGCACGTCGACGAGGACAAGGCCGAGGAGGACGCGAAGAAGCTCCTGTCCGGCGACTTCTCGCTCGACGACTTCGTCTCGCAGATCAAGCTCGTGCGGAAGATGGGGCCGCTCGGCGAGCTGATGGAGAAGTTCCCGCTCTTCGGCGAGCTGCCCGAGGGGTTCCAGTTCGACGAGAACGCGCTCGGCAAGATCGTCGCGATGGTCGACTCGATGACGAAGGTCGAGCGGCAGCGACCCGACGTCATCAGCGAGCCGCGCGTGAAGCGCATCGCGCGCGGCTCCGGGCGCAGCGAGAAGGAGGTCCGCGATCTCCTGAAGCAGTACAACACCATGCGCGGCGTGATGCGCCAGATCGGCGACGCGCCGGGCCTGCTCTCGCGCCTCCCCGGCATCAAGCAGCTCTTCCAACTGCGCAAGCTCCAGGGCAAGGGCATGGAGGACGTCCTCGGCGAGGACGCCGGCGACGTCGAGCGCGCGATGGCCGGCGGCGGCATGGATCCGGCGAAGCTCGCGGGCCAGATGGCCGGCCTGCCGAAGGGCTACACCCCGCGCATGCCCGCCGGCGCGATGGCCCGCGCCCGCATGATGGGCTACGCCCCCGAGCCCATCGCCTCGACCGAGACGGCGGCGGAGCGCGAGCGCAGGCGCAAGAAGCGGAAGCAGGAGCGGCAGGCGAAGAAGAAGAACAGGAAGAAGAAGTGAACGCCGCGTCAGCGGCGTGAATCGATCCGCCGCGCGACCAGGAACCCCCGCCAGCCGCAGGAACCGCGACAAGAGGTTGAGGCCTTCTTCGACTCCGGCGGGGTCGAAGCGCCCCCGGCGCACCTCCCCCGGCGTTCTTAAATTTGGGGCCGCATGCCCCCGCTCTACGACCCCCGCGGCGAGCCTCTCTCCGGGTCCGGCGCCCCCTCCCGCCCCCGCCTCATCCCCCTCGAGCCGAAGCCGGTCGAGCTGCAGGACGGTACGCAGGGCGTGGCGCTGCGCGACCCGCACGGCGTCCTCGAGGGCGTCGCCTTCGTCACGCCGGCGGCGTACTGGATCCTCGCGCACTTCGACGGCCGTCGAACGGCCGAGCAGGTCCGGGGCGCGCTCGAGAAGGCGGGGCTTCGCGTCGCCGTCGCCGACGTCGAGCGCGTCGCGGCACAGGCCGCGGAGGCGGGCCTCGTGGAGGGACCGGTGCACGGCGCGCGCCGCGCCGCCGCGCTCACCGCCTTCCGCGCCGCACCGCGCGCGCCCGCCTGCGCCGGCTCGTCGTACCCGGTCGACCCGGCGGCGCTCTCGGCGCAGCTCGCGCGCTTCTACGTCGACCCGGCGGGACCGGGACGACGCGACCACGCGTCGCGCGCCGGCGTCGGGGTCCGGCTCCTCGTCGCGCCGCACATCGACTTCGGGCGCGGCGGCCCGGTCTACGCGCACGCCTACGGCGCGCTCGAGGGCTGCGACGCCGACCTCTTCGTCGTGTTCGGCACGGCCCACGCGTCGCCGCGGCGCCTGTTCACGCTCACGCGCCAGGACTACGCGACGCCGCTCGGCGCCGTCGAGACCGACCGCGCCGTGGACGACGCGCTCGCCGCCGAGCGCGACGAGGACGAGCTGTTCGGCGACGAGCTCGTCCACCGCGGCGAGCACTCGTGCGAGTTCCAGATCGTGTGGCTGCGCTGGCTCTTCCCCGACCGCCCGCTCCGCGCCGTCCCGGTGCTGTGCTCGAGCATCTCGCACCTCCGGGACCCGGGCCGGGAGACGTCGCGGTTCCTCGCGGCGCTGTCGCGTGCGACCGCGGGGCGGAAGGTCTGCTACGTCGCGGGCGCCGACCTCGCGCACGTCGGCCCCATGTACGGCGACGAGCGCGCCCCCTCCGGCGACGAGCTCGGCGCGTTCGAGCGCGAGGACCGCGCCACGCTCGCCTGCCTCGCAGCCGGCGATGCGGGCGCCTTCCACGGCGACGCGATCGTGGACGACGAGCGCCGCCGGCTCTGCGGCGTCGCGCCCATCTACGCGGCGATGCGCGCCTCGGGGCGCGGCGCGCGCCTCCTGCGCTACGGTCAGTGGACCGACGGCAACGACATGGTCTCCTTCGCCGCAGCCGTCGGCTGATCGCCCGAGCACACTGAGCGTAGGACCCGCCCAGCGGGTCCGGAGTCGAAG
>JBJMQK010000431.1:0-4810 GCA_045802735.1 Anaeromyxobacteraceae bacterium
CCAGGCGAGCGCGCCGACGGCGCAGGCGAGGAGGACGACCCCGCTCGCCGCCTCGAGCTGGAAGAACGCCTGCAGCGGGCGCACGACCACGCGGAGCGGGGAGAGGCGCTGCGGGCGGGGGCTGCGGGGCGGCGTGGCCATGGCTGACGTGCGTCGCTTGCGGAGGCGACCGATCCCTGCGCCAGGCCGGTGGTGACAGCCACGAATTCGAGAGCAGCTGCTGCTGCCGGTCCTCAGGGCGGTGATGAGACGGGTCGAGCCGCCCTTCTGCCGTTCGCGCTGAGCCCTTCGACTCCGCCCGCTGCGCGGGCTCCGCTCAGGACAGGCTCCGCCGCGCAGCGGTGGAGTCGAGGCGCGCCCTTCGACTCCGCTGCGCCACGCTCAGGGCGAACGGATGACTGCGCGTGCCACGAACGCAGCGCGAGCGCGATCGTCGCGAGCTGCACGGCGACGACGAGCGCGACGCACGCCGGCCAGCCGCCGAGCCGCCACGCGGCCGCGGGGAGGACCCCGCCCACGCTCCCGCCGACGTAGTAGCAGGAGACGTACACGCCGGCCGCGGCGGGCCGGACCTCCCGCGGCGCGGCCACCTGCAGGAAGCTCGTCGAGGCGGCCTGGCAGACGAACGCGGCCGTGCAGCAGGCGGCGAGCCCGACGACGACCGCGGCGACGGAGGGTACGAGCGTGAGCAGCACCCCCGCGACCGCGAGGAGGAGGGACGCGACGAGCGCGCGCCGCGAGCCGACCTCGTCGATCCAGCGACCGGCGAACGGCGTGACCAGCGCGCCGACGAGGTACACGGCGAAGATCGAGCTGAGCGTGCCGGGGCCGAGGTGGAATGGCGCGCCGGAGAGGTGGAACGTGACGTAGGTGAAGGTGGCGACGAGCGTGAAGAGCACGTTGAAGCCGACGACGAACGTGGCGGCGAGGCGCGCGTCGAGGCGCGCCGAGAGCGCGCGCAGCGCGGCGAGCGGGTTCGCCGGCGGCTCGGTGCGGGCGGGCTCCGGGGGCAGCCAGCGCGCGGTGAGCGCCGCGCCGACGACGGTGAGGAGCGCCAGCGCGACGAACGCCGAGCGCCAGCCCCACGCCCCCGCCGCGAGCCCGGCGACGAGCCGCCCGAGGAACCCGCCGACGACGTTGCCGGTGATGAGCGCCGACATCGCGCGCGCGACGCCGCGCCCCTGCCACACCTCGCCGATGTAGCCGACGGCCACGGCGTAGACGCCCGGGACGGCGAGGCCCTGGACGAAGCGCCAGAAGACGAGCTGCGGGAGGCTGGCGGCGGTCGCGGCGAGGCCGGTCGCGCAGGCGAGCGCGACGAGCGAGAGGACGATCATCCGCCGCCGCCCGACGCGCCCGGCGACGGCCCCGGCGAAGGGCGAGGCGAGGGCGACGGCGATGGGCGGCGCGCTCACCGTCCAGGCGGCCTGCGCCTTCGAGATGTCGAAGACCTGCGCGAGGAGCGGCAGGAGCGGCTGCGTCGCGTAGACGTTGAAGAACGCGCAGAGCCCGGCGAGCCCCAGCGCGAGGAGCGCGGGCGTGTCGCGCCGGCCGGGGAGGGTGATCGAGGGGGTGGGCATCGCGCGGTCGCCGCGCGCGAGGAGCGCGCGATGACCACCAGGGTGGCCGATCCCGAATCAGACTTCCAATATATCTTTCGTCCGGAACGAGACGAATGGCGTATCGACGGTCAGCCGTCAGCCGATCCCGCCGAGGCAGAGGTACTTCACCGCGAGATAATCCTCGATGCCGTACTTCGACCCCTCGCGTCCGAGCCCCGACTCCTTCACGCCGCCGAACGGCGCGACCTCCGTCGAGATGAGCCCGGTGTTCACGCCGACCATCCCGTACTCGAGCGCCTCCGACACGCGGAAGGTGCGGGCGAGGTCGCGCGTGTAGAGGTACGAGGCGAGGCCGAACTCGGTATCGTTCGCGAGCCGGATCGCCTCCGCCTCGGTCTGGAAGCGGAACAGCGGCGCGACGGGCCCGAAGGTCTCCTCGCGCGCCATCGCCATGTCGGGCGTCGCCTCGGTGACGACGGTCGGCTGGAAGAACGTGCCGCCGAGCGCGTGGCGCTTGCCGCCGGCGATGACCTTCCCGCCCTTCGCGAGGGCGTCGGCGAGGTGCTCCTCCACCTTCTCCACCGCCGCGCGGTCGATGAGGGGGCCCTGCTGCGTGTCGGCGCGCAGGCCGTCGCCGACCTTGAGGCGCCCGACCGCCTCGGCGAGCTTCGCGGCGAACGCCGCGTACACGCCGTCCTGCACGAGGAAGCGGTTCGTGCACACGCAGGTCTGGCCGCTGTTGCGGTACTTCGAGGCGATGGCGCCGGCCACGGCCGCGTCGAGGTCGGCGTCGTCGAAGACGATGAACGGCGCGTTCCCGCCCAGCTCGAGCGACACCTTCTTCACGGTCGAGGCGCACTGCTGCATGAGCTGCTTGCCCACCTCGGTCGATCCGGTGAACGTCACCTTCCGGACGAGCGGGTTCGTGGTGAGCTCCTTGCCGATCGGCCCCGACGCGCCGGTCACGACGTTGAAGGCGCCCGGCGGGAGCCCGGCGCGCTCGCCCAGCTCGGCGAGCGCGAGCGCCGAGAACGGCGTCGCGGTGGCGGGCTTCAGCACCACGGTGCAGCCCGCGGCGAGGGCGGGCCCGGCCTTGCGCGTGATCATCGCCGACGGGAAGTTCCAGGGCGTGATCGCGGCGACGACGCCGATGGGCTCCTTCACGACGATGATGCGCTTGTCGGTCGCGTGCGCCGGGATGGTGTCGCCGTAGACGCGCTTCCCCTCCTCGGCGAACCACTCGATGAACGCGGCGGCGTAGGCGATCTCGCCGCGCGACTCGGCGAGGGGCTTCCCCTGCTCGGCGGTCATGAGGATCGCGAGGTCCTCCTGGTTCGCGAGGATGAGGTCGAACCAGCGGCGCAGCACCGCGGCGCGGTCCCTGGCCGTGCGCGCGCGCCACGCCGGCAGCGCCGCGCCGGCCGCCTCGATCGCGCGCCGCGCCTCGGCGGCGCCCATCCTCGGCACGGTCCCGAGCTGCTCGCCCGTCGCCGGGTTCGTCACGGCGATCGCCTCGCCGGAGTCGGCGGCGGTCCAGGCGCCGTTGATGTAGCACTTCTGGTGAAGCAGGTACTCGTCCTTGAGCGGGATCGTCGCCAGCTCCAGCGTCGCGGCCATGTCGAGCTCCTTCAGAAACCGAGGTACGCCTCGCGGACCTTCGGGTCCGCCTCCAGCTCCCGCCCGGTGCCTTCCTGCACGATGCGGCCGTTCTCGAGCACGTAGCAGTAGTCGGCGACCTTCATCGTCTGCTTCACGTTCTGCTCCACGAGGAAGATGGTGAGCCCCTCCTCGTGCAGCGCCCGGATGATGCGGAAGATCTCCTCGACGAGGAGCGGCGAGAGCCCGAGGCTCGGCTCGTCGAACATGATGACCGAGGGGTCCTGCATGAGCGCCCGCCCGATGGCGAGCATCTGCTGCTCGCCGCCCGACATCGTCTCGGCGAGCTGCGTGCGCCGCTCCCTGAGCCGCGGGAAGAGGCCGTACACCCGGTCGAGGTTCGCCGCGCGCTTCGGCTGCGCCCGCCTGAGGTAGGCGCCGGCCCGCAGGTTGTCCTCGACGGACATCTTGGGGAAGAGCTGCCGCCCCTCGGGGACGAGCGTGATGCCGAGGTCCACCACCTGGTGCACGGGCTTCCCGCTGATGGCGGCGCCGCAGTAGCGGATGGTCCCGGCGCTGGCGCGCACGAGGCCGCAGATGGTCTTGAGCGCCGTCGTCTTCCCGGCGCCGTTCGCGCCGATGAGCGCGACGAGCTGCCCCTTCTTCACGGTGAACGAGAGGTCCCACAGCACCTGCGTGAGCCCGTAGCCGGCGCAGACCTTCTCGACGTCGATGACGTTCATGCCTGCGACTCCCCGAGGTACGCCTCGATGACCGAGGGGTGGCGGGCCACCTCGGAGGGCGGCCCCTCCGCGATCTTCTCGCCGAAGTTCAGGACCACCAGGCGGTCGCTGATGCGCATGATGACGCGCATGATGTGCTCGACGATGAGGATCGTGATGCCCTCGTCCCGGAGCTTCAGGATGAGCTCGATGGTGCGGTCCACCTCGGTGGGGTTGAGCCCCGCGACCACCTCGTCGAGGAGCAGGAACGAGGGCTCGAGCGCCAGCGCCTTCCCGATCTCGAGGCGCTTGCGACCTGCCAGCGTGAGGCTCGCGGCGGGGAGGTCGGCGCGATCCGCGAGGCCGGTCAGCTCGAGCACCTTCCAGGCGTGCTCCTCGGCGTCGGCGCGCCGCGGGTGCTTGAGGAACGAGCCGATGACGACGTTCTCGAGCACGGAGAGCCCGGCGAACGGCTTCACCACCTGGAACGTGCGGCCCACCCCGCGCGCCGCGAGCGCGTAGGGCGGCTTGCCGGAGACGTCCTTCCCCTGGAAGAGGATCTTGCCCTTCGTCGGCGCGTAGTAGCCGCTCACCACGTTGAAGAGCGTGGTCTTCCCCGCGCCGTTCGGGCCGATGAGGCCGACGATCTCGCGCGGCTGGATCTGGAACGAGACGTCGCACACCGCCATGAGGCCGCCGAAGGCCTTGCTGACGTTCTCGACCGAGAGGACGGGTCCCTGCGCGCTCATCACATCGCCCCCTTTCCCGCGGTGGTGGAGGAGGGCTCGGACGGTGGGTGCGTGGCGGGGGCGGGGAGCGCCGTCACCGGCGTCGGCCCGCTGCCAGGGCGGGTCGAGGCGCGGCGCTTGAGGAGCGTCCCGAGGACGCCGTTCGGCAGGAACACCACGCTCGCCGCGATGACGGCGCCGA
>JBJMQK010000436.1:0-2979 GCA_045802735.1 Anaeromyxobacteraceae bacterium
GCGGTGGAGGACGCGGCGCGGGACCCGCGCTGCAACCCGCGCGTCGTCGCGCTCACCGGCGCACGCGGGGCGCTGGCGCTGCCGCTCGTGGTCGAGGGGCGCGCCATCGGCGGGGCCCTGATCGTGGACCCGCGCGCGCCGCGCCGCTTCACCCCGGCCGAGATCGAGCGCGGCGCGGCGATCGCGAACCAGCTCGCCGTCGCGGTGGAGCATGCGCGCCTGTACGAGGACCTGCGGCGCTCGTACGCCGACCTGGCGCGGGCGCAGAGCCAGCTCGTCGGGCAGGAGCGGCTCGCGGCGCTCGGCGAGCTCGCCGCGGTCGTCGCGCACGAGGTGCGGAACCCCCTCGGCGTCATCTTCAACTCGCTCGGCTCGCTGCGCCGGCTCGTCACCGGCGAGGGGGACGCGCGCATGCTCCTCGACATCGTCGGCGAGGAGGCCGACCGCCTGAACCGCATCGTCGGCGACCTCCTCGACTTCGCGCGCCCGGTGGAGCCGGCGCTGCGGCTCGAGCCGCTGGGGCGCGTCCTCGAGGACGCGCTCGGCGCCGCGTTCGCCGACGGCGGACGGCGCGTGGTGCTGCGGCGCGACATCCCGGACGGTCTCCCGTCCGTCCCCATGGACGTGCGGCTCATGCGCCAGGCGCTCCTCAACCTCACGCTCAACGCGGTGCAGGCCATGCCCGACGGCGGTACGCTCACGGTCCGGGCGGCGGTGGACGGCGACCTCGTCCGCGTCGAGATCGCCGACACCGGGCCCGGCATCGAGGAGGCGGTGCGCCGCCGCATGTTCGAGCCGTTCTTCACGACGAAGCCGTCGGGCAGCGGCCTCGGGCTCGCCGTGGTGAAGCGCATCGTGGACGACCACCGCGGGGTGCTCGAGGTCCACAGCGCTCCCGGCGAGGGTACGAGGGTGGTGGTCCGCCTCCCGCGCGAGCCGGATCGCAGCGTTGAAGATGGCCCCGGAGCGGAGTGAGGATGATGGCCGTGCTCGATTGCGTCAAAGACGCTCGCGATGGGGGGTCTCGGGGGGAGAGTGTCTCCCCCCGGACTGAGGCGCCGACAGGCGCCGGATCTCGATCATGGCGGCGGAAGCGACGCTGCGGAATAGAGGTCGACGGGTGGCCGCCATGAACGAACCAGCGGCGGGAGCATCCGAGCCGACGCGCCCGGCGGCGGCGGCGCAGGCGCGCGTCCTCGTCGTGGACGATCAGCGCAACATGCGCGCGACGACGGCCCTGCTCCTCCGCGACGCCGGGTACGCGGTCGCGGAGGCGGAGGACGGGGCCGCGGCGCTGCAGCGCGTCGTCGCCGAGCCCTACGACGTCGTCCTCACCGATCTCCGCATGGGCGCCGTCGACGGGATGGAGGTCCTCCGCGCGACGGTCGAGGCCTCGCCGACGACGCAGGTCATCGTCATGACGGCGTACGGCACGATCGACTCCGCGGTCGAGGCGATCCGGCGCGGCGCGTACGACTACATCGCGAAGCCGTTCAAGGAGGGCGAGCTCCTCCTGCGCGTCGCGAAGGCCGTGGAGAAGCGGCGGCTCCTCGGCGAGGTGAGCCTGCTGCGCCGCGAGTTCCAGGCGCGCTACGGGCTCGAGCACATCGTGGGCCGGTCCGCGGCGCTCCGCGAGCTGCTCGACCGCGTGGTGCGCGTCGCGGCGACGGACGCGACCGTCCTCATCAGCGGCGAGTCGGGCACGGGCAAGGAGCTCGTCGCACGCGCGCTCCACACCGGCTCGCGGCGCGCCGAGAAGCCGTTCGTGCCGGTGAACTGCGCGGCGATCACCGAGTCGCTCCTCGAGTCGGAGCTGTTCGGGCACGCGCGGGGCGCGTTCACCGGCGCGACGCGCGCGCGGCGCGGCCTCTTCGAGGAAGCGCACGGCGGGACGCTCTTCATCGACGAGATCGGCGAGACCGCGGCCGGGTTCCAGGCGAAGCTCCTGCGCGCGCTGCAGGAGGGCGAGGTCCGGCGCGTGGGCGAGTCCTTGCCGGTGAAGGTGGACGTGCGCGTCATCGCGGCGACGAACCAGAACCTCAAGACGGCCGTCGCCGAGAAGCGCTTCCGCGAGGACCTGTTCTACCGCCTCAACGTCGTGCCGCTGCGGGTGCCGCCCCTGCGCGAGCGCCGCGAGGACATCGGGCTCCTCGCCGAGCACTTCCTCGACCGGTACGCCAAGCGGAGCGGCGAGAAGAAGACGCTCCTGCCCGAGGCGGTGGCGAAGCTCGTCGCCTACCCGTGGCCGGGCAACGTGCGCGAGCTCGAGAACATGATGCACCAGGCGGCGGCGCTCGCGCCGCACGACGAGCTCTCCGCCGACGACATCCGCTTCGAGGCGCCCGCGTCGTCCACCGCCGCGGGCGCGCCGCAGACGCTCGCCGAGGCGGTGGACGCCGCGGAGCGCCGCACCATCGAGCTCGCCCTGGCGCGCGCCGGCGGCGACCTCGGCGTCGTCGCCCGCGAGCTCGCCGTGTCGTCGACGACGCTGTGGCGGAAGATGAAGCGGCTGGGGATCGAGGGGTAGCGGCGCGCGTGGGGCGCGCCGTGGCGCCGCCATACAGCGCTCGGTATGTATGCCCGTATGGCGAAGCACGAGATCCGGCGCGTCACCGCCAACCTCCCCGCGGCGCTGCTCGAGAAGGCGTGCGCCGTGACCGGCAAGGGCGTCACCGACACGCTCGTGGAGGGGCTCGAGATGGTCCGCCGCCGCGCGGCCGCCGCGCGGCTGAAGGCGCTCAGGGGCAAGCTCACGCTCGACATCGACCTCGAGGCCTCGCGTGAGCGCGCTCGTCGTTGATACGTCCGCGTGGATCCCGTACCTCGCCGGCGCCGCCGACGATGGGATCTCGGAGGCGCTCGACGAGGGGCGCGTCTACCTGCCGCCGGTCGTCGCGGCCGAGCTGCTCAGCGGGCGATTGAGTGCGGCGCAGCGACGTGAGCTGGAGGCGAGCCTCGAGGACCTTCCGCTCTGCGTCG
>JBJMQK010000442.1:0-8465 GCA_045802735.1 Anaeromyxobacteraceae bacterium
CCGGCGCCACCGCCGAGCGCCAGCGCCATCTCGCGCAGGAGCGGTGCCACCGCGAAGCCGAGGGCGGGGTCCTTCACCCCGAGCTCACCCTCGACCGCCTGCCGCCACGCCGACGAGATCTCACCCCGGTGTTCCTCCAGCAGAAGTCCCAGCCCCGTCGCGCCCACGCCCGTCCTCCCTTTCATGGGTGGGTCCGGAACCGGCCGGCCCCCGCCCGCTGACAGACAGCAAGAGCCCTGCCACCCCGCGCGAACGACGTCGGCGCGCGGTGAGGTGAAAAACGTTTCCCACCCGTGGGCCCTCGCGCGCCCATCCGTCCCGGCGGCACGCCCCCGCCCGGCGCACGACGCCGCGCGCCATCGCGGATTCGCACGCCTCCGCGACCGCGCCGCGCTGGCGAGGTCCTTGCTGTGGGGGGACTCGCGAGCGCTGCGCTCGCCCGAGTGGAAGGACCTTGAGCGTCTACCTCGACTACCTCGCCGCGCGCGTCCCGCCGCGTCGCCTCCTCTCCTCGGCGGCGCGCCGAGCCTGGCGCACCGCGCGGCTCAAGCTCGGACCGCGCCCCCTCACGCCGACGCGCGACGAGCTCCTCTCGGGCCTGCGCGCATCATCGGGGGCGACGCTCGCGGAACGCCTCGCCTCCCCGGGGCGGGGCGCCATCGCGCACGACCGGGCCGCGCTCCTCGCCGCGCTCGACCGCTTCTTCCCGGGCGAAGCCCTGCGCGCCGCGGCGCGGGCGGAGCGCGTCGCGGCCGGGCGCTGCACCGTGTTCGGCCGCGAGGTGGACGTCACGCGGCCGGGGGGCGGGACGGACTGGCAGCTCGACGCGATCCACGGCGGGCGCTTCGCCGGGTGGGCCCGCAGCGACGCGCTCCCGGAGGTGCCCGGGTCGGACATCAAGATGCCGTGGGCGGTCGGGCGCGGCGACGGCTGGGTCGCGCTCGGCTGCGGCGCCGTGGCGGACCCGTCGCGCGCGGAGGCGTTCGCGGCAGCGTACGCTGCGTCCGTCCGTGACTTCGTCGCGCAGAACCCGCTCGGCTTCGGTGCGCAGTGGGCCTGCGCGATGGAGGCCGCGCTGCGCGCGGTGTGCCTGGGCCAGGCGCACGCGCTGCTCGCGGGCCGCGCGCCGCTGGCGGACCCGGGGTACGCGCTCGACCTCGCGCGCCTCGCGGTCGGGACCGGCCGCTTCGTGCTGGCGCACCTCGAGGATGGCCAGGCGGTCCCGAACAACCACCTCGCGGCCGACTGGGTGGGCCTCCTCGCCTGCGCCGCGCTCGTGCCGGAGTGGCCCGAGGCGACGCGCTGGCGCGAGCTCGCGACCGCCGGGCTGGTCCGGGTGCTGCTCGAGCAGACGCACGACGACGGGACGACCTTCGAGGGGTCGGTGCCCTACCACCGCCTCGCGCTCGAGATCTTCACCGCCGGCGCGCTCCTCGCGCGCGTCGCCCGCGCACCGCTCGGCGGGGCGTTCTGGCGGCGCCTCGGCGCGATGTACGCCGCGGCGCGGGCGCTCCTCGGGTCGGGCGGCGCGCTCCCGCAGATCGGCGACAACGACTCCGGCCGCGTGCTCGCCTTCCGGGAGCGGCCCGCGCTCGACGGGTCCTACCTCCTGCCGCTCGGGGCCGCGCTCACGGGCGACCCGTCGCTCCGCACGCGGGCGGGGGCCGGCGACGCGGAGGAGACCCTGTGGCTCTTCGGCGCGGGCGCGGTGGAGCGCCTCGCGCGGCTGCGTCCGGGCGCGGCGCCCGCGAGCGCCACCTTCCCGCGCGGCGGGTTCCACGTCCTGCGGCGCGGGGCGCTCGAGGTCGCGATCTCGTGCGGTCGCAACGGCCAGGACGGCGTCGGCGGCCACTCGCACAACGACAAGCTCGCCTTCGAGCTGCGCGTCGGCGGGACGCTCGCCGTCTGCGACCCGGGCTCGCCGTGCTACGGCAGCGACCCGGAGCGGCGCGACGCCTTCCGCGCGACGCGCGCCCACGCGACGGTGGAGATCGACGGCGCGGAGCAGGCGCCGATCCCGCCCTCGCGCCCGTTCGCGCTCCCCGAGGCGGCCGCCGCCATCGCGCTCGCGCTCGAGTCGACCCGGCGTCGCGAGCGGTTCCTCGGCGAGCACCGCGGCTACGCGCGCCTCGGCGTCGTGCACCGCCGCGAGATCCTGCTCCTCGACGACGCCGCCGTGGTCGCCGATCGCCTCGCCGGCGCCGGGGCGCACGAGGTCGCGCTGCGCTTCCCCTTCCCCTCCGAGGAGGCGCGCCTCCGCGCGCTCACGCCCGCCGAGCGCGCGCGCCTCCGCGGCCTCGGCCTCGACGCGGAGGAGCTGTTCGAGCTGGCGCGCGCGGTGGAGATCGGCCCCGCCGCGGCGCCGCTCGCGGTCCTCGCCGTCGCCTGCCCGGCCGCGCTCGTCCTGCGGCTCGAGCGCGCCTCCTACTCGCGCGGCTACGGCGAGCTCGAGCCGTCGCGCACCGCCGTCTTCCGCGGGCCGCTGGCCCTGCCCGCCACCCTGGTCACCGCCGTGCTGCCGCTCCCGGGCGGCGCGGCCCGCGAGGAGCGCCCATGAGAGTGAACGAGGCCGGCGAGGCGCCGGTGGTGGAGGGCCGCGCCGCGGCGCGGACGTCGCGCGTGGCGGTGGTCGGGCTCGGCTACGTCGGGCTCCCGCTCGCGCTCAGCTTCTGTCGCCGCGGCGGGATGGAGTGCCTCGGCATCGACACCGACGCCGCGAAGGTCGAGGCGCTCGGCGAGGGGCGGAGCTACATCCGCCACGTCGACGCGGCGCGCGTCTCCGAGGCGGTGCGCGCGAGGCGCCTCGAGGGGACGGGCGACTTCTCGCGCGTCGCCGACTGCGACGCGATCCTCATCTGCGTGCCGACGCCGCTCACGCCGCACCGCGAGCCGGATCTCGGCTACATCGAGCGCACCGCCCGCGCCCTCGCCCCGCACCTGCGCCAAGGTCAGCTCGTCTCGCTCGAGTCGACGACCTACCCCGGCACCACCGAGGAGGTCCTGAAGCCGATCCTCGAGCTCGGGAGCGGGCTCGTCGCCGGCCGCGACTTTCACCTCGCCTTCTCCGCCGAGCGCGAGAGCCCCGGCTCCGACTTTCCCTCGCACCGGGTCCCGAAGGTCGTCGGCGGGTACACCCCGCGCTGCCTCGAGGTGGCGCTCGACGTGTACCGGCGCGCCTTCGACCGCGTCGTGCCCGTCACCTCGACGCGCGTCGCCGAGACCGCGAAGCTCCTCGAGAACATCTACCGCTCGGTGAACATCGCGCTCGTGAACGAGCTCAAGATGCTGTGCGACCGGATGGACGTCGACGTGTGGGAGGTCATCGACGCCGCGGGGACGAAGCCCTTCGGCTTCATGCCGTTCCAGCCCGGCCCGGGGCTCGGCGGTCACTGCATCCCGATCGACCCGTTCTACCTGACCTGGAAGGCGCGCCAGTACGACTTCCAGACGCGCTTCATCGAGCTCGCCGGCGAGATCAACACCGCCATGCCGCGGTACGTGGTGCAGCGGACGATGGAGGCGCTGAACGACCGCGGCGTGACGCTGAAGGGCGCCCACGTGCTCGTGCTCGGCATCGCCTACAAGAAGGACGTCGACGACATGCGCGAGAGCCCTGCGGTCCGCATCATCGAGCTCCTGCAGGCGCGCGGCGCGCTCGTCGTCTACCACGACCCCTACGTGCCGCGCGTCCCGAAGATGCGCCACCACAGGCTCGACATGGTGAGCGTTCCGCTCACCGACGAGGCGCTCGACGACTGCGACGCGGTGCTCATCGCGACCGATCACTCCTGCGTCGACTACGCGCGCCTCGTCGAGAAGGCCCCGCTCGTCATCGACACCCGCAACGCCTGCCGCGCGGTGCGGACCGGGCGCGACAAGATCGTGAAGGCCTGAGGCGGCGGCACCCTGCCGCCGCGCGAGGATCGCGCTAAGATCGGGGGGCGGCCGTCGCCGCCACCACCATGATCCTCACCGCCCTCGCCGCAGCGCTCCTCGCCGCCGCACCCGCGCCCGACGCGCGCGTCGCCGTCCTCGACGCCATGACCGCGGAGGCGAAGCGCTCGATGGAGCGGCTGCGCATCCCCGGGTACGAGCCCCCCTACTTCCTCTCGTACCAGGTGAAGGACGTGCGTCAGGAGGAGGTGAACGGCCGCTTCGGCGCGCTCTTCGACGACGCGACCCGCCACGACCGCAAGCTCCTCGTGGACGTCCGCGTCGGGTCGTACGACCTCGACTCCTCCGGGCGCGACGAGCTGTCCATGTTCCTCGGCCAGGAGGGGCAGACCTGGTACGCGCCGAAGGACGCGCCGGTGGAGGACGACCCGCAGGCGCTGCGCAACGCGCTCTGGCTCGTCACCGACGAGAAGTACAAGGAGGCGCTGTCCTCGTACTTCAAGAAGAAGTCGAAGGGCGTGTACCGCTCCGACGACCCCGACCGCGCGCCGTCGCTCTCGCGCGACCCGCCGCAGCGCCACGTCGACGCGCCGCTGCGGTTCGCCTTCGACCGCGCCCGCTGGCGCACCGAGGTGAAGCGGCTCACCGCCGCGTTCCGCGACCACCCCGGCATCTTCGACGCGTCGATGCGCGTCACCGCCGACCGCGAGATCCGCTGGTTCACCTCGAGCGAGGGGGCGGCGCTCGTCACCGAGGCGCAGCTCTTCGCCGTCCACGTGCAGGCCGTCGCGCGCGCCGGCGACGGGCAGCTCCTCGAGAACAGCCGCGACTTCTACGCGCGCTCGGAGGCGACGCTCCCCTCGCCGGAGAAGCTCGCCGCCGAGGTGCGCGCGCTCATCCTCGAGCTCGAGGCGCTGCAGAAGGCCCCCGCGCTCGACCCGTACACCGGGCCGGCGATCCTCGCGCCCGAGGCGACCGGCGTGCTGTTCCACGAGGCGGTCGGGCACCGGCTCGAGGGCGACCGCCAGGACGACGACAAGGACGGCCAGACCTTCAAGGGACAGGTCGGGAAGCAGGTGCTGCCGTCGTTCATCTCGGTCACCGACGACCCCACCCTCGATGCCGAGGGTACGATGGCCCTCAACGGACGGTACGCGTTCGACGACCAGGGCGTCCCGGCGCAGCGCACCGTGCTCGTGGAGGACGGGGTGCTCCGCACCTTCCTCCTGTCGCGCCGGCCGGTGAAGCCCTTCACCCGCTCGAACGGGCACGGGCGCAGCCAGGGCGTCCACCCGCCGGTCGCGCGCATGGCGAACCTCGTCGTGTCGTCGAGGAAGCCGGTCTCGATGGCCGAGCTGAAGCGGCTCCTCATCGAGGAGGCGAAGCGGCAGGGCAAGCCGTACGGGCTCGTCATCCAGGACATCACCGGCGGGAACACCAACACCGCGAGCTACGGCTTCCAGGCGTTCAAGGGGACCCCGCGCCTCGTCTACCGCGTGGACGTCGCGACTGGCCGCGAGGAGCTGGTGCGCGGCGTCGAGCTCGTCGGGACGCCCCTCACCAGCATCAACAAGCTCGTCGCGACCGGCGACACCCCCAAGGTCTTCAACGGCTTCTGCGGCGCCGAGAGCGGGTACGTGCCGGTGTCGACGGTCGCGCCGGCGGCGCTCATCTCCGAGGTCGAGCTGCAGCGGGTGGCGCGGGCGAACGAGCGGAGCCCCATCCTGCCGGCGCCGTGGACGGAGCCGGACCGGCGCGCGGAGCGGTGATGGCCGGGCGCACGCTGCCCTTCGCGCTGCCGCCGCTCGAGGCGGTGCTGCTCCGCCGGCACGGGGCGGCGGTCGCCGCGCTCGTCGACGCGGGGTGGAAGCCGTACGCGACGCCCATCACGATGGACGCCGAGCGGCGGCGCCTGCTCAACGTCGACCTCACCGAGCCCGAGGTCGCCTGGCACGCCGGCGACGAGATCGCCGCGGTGGCCCACGTCGAGGCGGACCGCGCCGGCGACGTGACGCACCTCGAGATCACCGCCGCGGCGGCGGTGGCGCCGGAGACGCTCGCGGATGCGCTCCTCGGATCGCCGGGCGCGCCGAAGCTCGGCGGCGGCGTCGAGGCGCGCGAGTGGATCTGGGGCCCCGAGGCCGGGAGCGGCGGCATGGTCGGCGGCGTCCCGGTGCGGCTGTGGGTGTGCCTCGAGCGCGCCTACGGCGACCGGCTCTGGGCGATCGCGAGCCTGGTGCGGCGGGGCTGAAGGCCTGCCTACGCCGCCTTCCGCCACCCGCGCCACACGAGGTAGCGGCGGAACTCGCGCTCGAAGGCGGCGACGTCGAGGCCCACCGCGCGCTCGAACGCGGCGCCGAAGAGGTGCCCCTCTCCCATCCGCGCGAGGATCGCCTTGACGCTCTCCTCGCCGTAGCGCGCGACGAGGAACTCGAACGCCAGGTGCGCCGTGCCGTAGACCACCTCCGACTCGGAGCGGTAGAGCGGCTCCGGGTCGGTCAGCGGATCGCCGCCGCGGCGCGGCTCCGCGCGCGCGGACCCCGACGACCCGGACACGCCGCCGCCCGAGCCCGGGGCGCTCGCGGTGTAGAAGCGCGCGATCTCGTCGTGCTTCTTCCAGCGGTACGCCTGGTTCGCGGTCACGCTCGCCATCCCCTCGCGGAACCAGAGCGGGATCTCCTTGAACGGCCACGACCAGTCGCTCGCTGCGGTCTGGTACATCGCGCAGTGCGTGAGCTCGTGCAGGACGAGCTCGTCGATCTCCTGCTGGTCGGGGCCGAAGAGCGACCAGCCCCGCGCCGCCCAGGTGCGCGGCGACTGCACCTCGATCGTCGCGTACGTCGCCCACGCCCGCAGCCACTCGTAGCCCTCGCGGTGGACCGCCTGCTCGAGCGCGTCGTGGTCGGGGTGCACCGTCACGACCACCGGCACGCGCAGCGCGCCCCAGCGCTGCGCCGCCGGGATCGCGCGCTCGAGGGCGGCGATGACCTGCTTCGCGCCCTCGGCGTCCTCCGCCAGGTAATTCACCCGGACCGTGGCGTCGCCAGCGGAGACCGTCTGGGATCGCAGCCCGTCGCCGCCGCCCACGCGCGGGGCGCACGCGGAGAGCGCTGCGACGAGCGGGACGAGCACGGTGGGTCGCATGGACCCCCAACGGTTTACTCCGCGGCGTCGCGACGAGGCAAGGCGGGCTCCCGCGCCAGGGTGAGGAGGAGGGGGGCGAGGTGCGTGAGATCCTGCACGCCGTCGAGGAGGTCGGCGGCCGGGCCGAAGCCGAGCACCGGCACGCGCGCCAGCGTGTGGTTGCGCGAGCCGAGGTCCTCGACGTTGCCGTGGTCGCTCGCGACGACGAGCGACGCGCCGGCGGGGAGGCCGGCGACGACCGCGCGCAGGAAGCGCTCCAGCCGCGCGAGCGCCTCGAGCGCCGCCTCCATCGAGCGCGCGTGCCCGGCCTCGTCGGTCTCGAAGAACTCGAACAGGGTGAGGTCGTGGGCGCCGGCGAGGTCGAGCAGGATCGCCGCGGCCTCCTCGGGCGTGCGCGACGGCAGCGCCGCCCCGAAGCCGCGCGCCCGCGCGCCGGTGATGTCGTGGGTGAGCCCGCGCCCGGCGCGCGCGTCGGCCCAGGTGCGGAAGGGCGCGCCGCCGGCGCCGAAGGCCACCGTCGTCGCGGAGGCGCGCGGCCGCCGCTTCCCGAACGCGAACTCCTCCTCGCCCTCGCACGGGAAGCCGAGCGCGCGCAGGTAGGCGACCGGGTACGAGTTCGCGAAGGTGCCGCTCCCGCCGGCCGCCGCGAGCGCGCGGAAGACCGAGCGCGCGCCGAGCAGCGCGCGCAGCGCCTCGTTCGGAAAGCCGAGCAGGTGCTTCCCGAGCGCGCGCGGCGCGTTCTCGCCGGTGAGGATCGTGGTCTGCCCGGTCGCCGACTGCGGCCGCCCGGGGACGCCGAGGCAGGCGTCGGCGAGGACGCAGCGTCCGCCGGCCGGGAGCGGTGGCCCGCTCCCGTCGGCGAAGCGCGAGAGCAGGAAGTCACCTCGCGCGAGCGGGTTGACGGTCGGATCGCGCTCGCCGGCCCCCACCCCGTCGACGAACACGAACAGGACGGGCATCGCGGCTCCTATAATCGGCAGCCGTGCGCCGACCCATCCCGACCGCCGCCCTCGCCGCCGCCGCGCTCGCCTGCGCCGCACCGCGGCCCGTCCCCGAGCCGGCGCCCGCGGCGGCGCCGCCGCCCACGCCGGGCCCTCTCCCCACCGACATCAAGATCGTATCGCAACCGGCCGCGCGACGGTAGCTTGCTCCTTCCGGCGGGGTCGGCAGACTGCGCGCATGCCATTCGACCGGATCGAGGCCGCGATCGCCGGGGCACCGGCGGCGGCGGGCTATCTCGCCGTGGACACCGAGCGGGGGCGCCGCGAGTACGTGCTCGGGCCGCGCACGCAGCTCGACGCCGAGCCGCCGATGCTGGACTGGCGGACCGCGCCGCTCGCCGAGGCGTTCTTTCGCCACGGCCCGGGCGAGGCATACGAGCTGTCGACGGGCGTCGAGGGGCGCGTCGCCGAGCGCTGGCTGCTCGT
>JBJMQK010000443.1:0-7965 GCA_045802735.1 Anaeromyxobacteraceae bacterium
GGCGAGCGGCGCGCTGCTCGGCGACGCGGAGCTCGACGCGTACCTGGCCCAGGTCGCGCGCCGGCTCTCCACGGCGCGGGGACCGGCGCCGCGCGCGCTCCGGTCGGCGCGCACCAACGCGTTCGCCCTGCCGAACGGTGCCATCTACCTCACGACGGGCGTGCTCGCGCTCGCCGCCGACGAGGCGGAGCTCGCGGCCGTCCTCGGTCACGAGCTGGCGCACGTCGCGCGACGCCACGCCCTCGTCTCGTTCCACCGCGCGCGGACGTCGCGGGGCGTGTTCCTCTTGACCCCTCACGCCGACTACCGCAGCGCGCTCGCGCGTACGTACAACCAGCTCGAAGCGTTCGCCGCCTTCGGGCAGGACCAGGAGCGGGAGGCCGACCGCGACGCGCTCGCGCTGGCGAGCGCGGGCGGGTACGACCCGGCCGCGACCGCCGATCTCCTCGAGCGGCTGGCCGCGAGGGCGACGTCCGAGGGGCTCCACGAGCCGGACGACGCCTTCGCCACGCACCCGCGGCTCGAGGAGCGGATCGCCCTCGTCCGCAAGGCGGTCGCCTCCTCGGGCGCGCCGCGCCGGGAGCGCGGCGCTGCCGCGTACGACGAGCACGTCGCCCCGGCGCTCGCCGCGAACGCCGCCCTCGAGGCGGCGCTGGGGCGGTACGCCGTGGCCCGCGCGCAGGCGCGCCGGGGCGCCGCGGGCCGGCCGCGCGATCCCGCCGCCCAGGTGGCGCTCGGGGAGGTCGCCCGCCGCGAGGCCACGGCGGACGCGGACGCGGAGGCGCTCGCGGCCTTCCGGCGCGCGATCGCCCTCGATCCGACGATGGCCGCCGCGTGGCGTGGGGCGGGGCTCGTGGCGGCGCGGCGCGGGCCGCTCGCGGAGGCGCGGGCCGCCCTCGCCCGCTACCTCGAGCTCGCGCCCGACGCCGGCGACGCTCCCCTCGCGCGCGCGGCGCTCTCGGCGCTCGGGGCAGGCGAGAGATGAGGCGCGGGGCCGCGCTGCTCCTCCTCGCCGCCGCGTGCGTGAGCGCGCCGCGCACGCGATGGGAGGAGAGCGGCGGTCCGCTGCGGGACGGCGGCGAGCTCGAGGTCGCGGCGCCTCCCGGCTGGATGCGCTCGACGGAGACGCCGCGCAGCCGGTTCCTGCTCACGCGCGACGGGGTCCCGCTGCAGTGGATCCTCGTCGGGACGACGCGCGTCGGCGAGCCGCTCCCGCTGCGCGCCAACAAGCGCGCGCTGCCCGCCGGGCTCTCGCCGCTCGAGACGTGCGACTACGTCCTCGACCTCCTGCGCGCCGACGCCTCCTTCTCGCGGGTGCGCCTCGTCGAGAGCGCCCCGGCCACGGTCGCGGGAGCGCAGGGGTGGCGGCTCACGGCGGACTACCGGCTGCCGAGCGGCCTCGCCGTCCGGCTGGCGGCCTACGGGGCGATGCGCGGGGACCGGCTGGACTGGGCGCTGTACGCGGCGCCGGCGCGCCACTACTTCGCGCGCGACCTCGCCACCTTCGAGCACGTCGTGGAGAGCGTCCGCGCCGCCGGCGCGCGGTGACGCCGGCGCCCTACGGGCGGTCGAGCGCGGCGCTCACGTAGTTCACCGCCCCCGGCGCCGTCACGCCGGCGCGCAGGAGCTCCATGATGCGGAGCGGCGCGAGGTCCACCGGCCCGTCGGCGTGGCCCTCGGCGCCGGCGCCGGGGTCGGCGGGGTCGAGCGCGAGGTCGAACCCGTCGCCCCGGTAGCGCAGCCGCGGGCCGCCGCTCTCGACGACGTAGGTGCGCCCGGCGAGGCGGCCGTGCATGCGCACCCCGCCGCCCGGCGTCGCCTCGAGCGCGAAGCCGTCGCGATCGGGCGCGCGCGCGAAGGAGGCCGCGCTGCCGAAGAAGCGGGGCTTCAGCACGTAGGGGCCGCCGTCCTCCGGGCACATGACGTCGCAGTTGCCGCAGTCGTTGCAGGCGTCGGCGAAGTTCGCGATCTGCCGCGGCTTCGCGAGCGGGAGGACCCCGACCTGCTCCATCCGGAAGCCGCCCGCGACCGGCACGAGCCGCTCGAGCGGCACCTCGCGCGGCGCGATCGGCAGCGTGAAGTTCGCGTCGTTGGGGCAGACCGGGACGCACTTGTCGCAGGTGATGCAGTCGAAGAGCGCGAGCGCGGTCCCGAGCTTCTTCGGCGGCGTGCTGTTCTTCGGGAGCGCGTAGCGCGGATCGGCGAGCGCCCGGTCGGCGTAGGTCTCGGTGTCGAGCAGGCGCGCGGCGGAGACCCAGGCCGGGAAGGCGTCCCCAGCGGCGGCGCGGAGATCCCCGCCCTCTTCGAGAGCGGCCCGGCACGCGGCCGCGGCGTCCGGCGCGAGCGCGAGCCGCTCGAGCGCCGCCGCGCCGTGGCCGTACGCGCGGATCGAGTACGTCTCCACGTCCTTCGCCCCCACCGCGTCCATGCGGCGGGACAGCTCCGCGAAGTAGTTGCGCGCCCGCCCGTAGCCGCCCGCCCGGAGGAGGTCGCTGCTCACGGTGATGGGCCGGAGGCCGAGCGCCACCGCGTCGGGAAAGTTCTGCGCGTCCACCCCGCCCGAGAACGAGACCGGGTACCGGTCGCCGAAGGCGCGGCGGAAGCGGCGCACGAGGTCGATCGCGAGCACGTGGAGCGGCGGGCCGGAGAGGTACATGTCCTTCTCGGCCGCCGGGAAGAAGCTGCGGTGGTTCCGCACGAGCAGGGTATTCGTGAACTTCACCCCGAAGCCCTTGCCGACCGAGGCGGCGAGCTCGCCGAGCCGCGGGATGAAGGCGAGGACCTGCTCCCACTTCGCGTCCTTGTCGAACGCGCCGTCCGGCACGACGACGTCGCGGTAGCCGAGGCGCCCGTGGAGGATGGACGCGATGCCCTCGGCGCCGACGAGCGTCGGGTTGAGCTTCACCGAGACGTGCAGCCCCAGCTCGCGCAGCAGGAAGGCCGCGATCTGCTCGATCTCGTCGGGCGGGCAGCCGTGGAACGTCGAGAGCGTGAGCGTGTCGGAGATGCGCGTCGTGAACGGCAGGTCGCGCAGGTGCGCGAAGGCGGCGGGGATCTGGGCGCGGAGCCGCTCGACGACGGCGCGCGCGTCGATGAGCCCGGCCATGAACGCGCGCACCCGCTCCGAGCGGATGCCGGCGAGGTCGTAGCCGACGCTCATGTCGAACACGGTGTCGCCGAAGCGGGGCGCGCTCGGTCCGGGCGCGAGGCCGGACGCCTTCAGCATCTCCACCAGCATCGACGCCTTCACGTACTCCTCGAGCGACTGCTCGAGCGACAGCTCCTGCGACCACTCGACGTTGAACCCGATCGTCTGCATGTCGATGCAGGGGCGCGGGATGACGAGGTCGTCCTTCACCTGGACGGTCTTCAGCTCCATCACGCGGCCGCCGACGAGCCACGAGAGCACGATGTTCTGCGCGAGCTGGGTCTGCGGTCCGGCCGCGGGGCCGAACGGCGTCGAGGCCGGGTGCCCGTGGATCTGGACGGAGAGGTCCTTCGCCGCGTCGCCGGCGACGAAGCGCGCCGCGGGCAGGTCGAACGCCGCCTTCTTCTCCGCGAGCTCGCGGAAGAGGCGGGTCACGAGCACGCCGAATGGGATGGGGGTCAGCTCGGCCATGCTCGTTCGGGCGATGGGTGGATGGCGGATCCTGCCGCACCTCCACCCACCGGGCAACTGGACCGCTCTCGTCCATTTGCTCCACGCGCCCGACTGCGCTACCGTCCCGGGCCTAAACCTCAGGATCGAGGCACCTTTTTCACATGAAGACCATCCGCTTCACGCTCAACGGGCAGCCGCGCGAGACCGAGATCCACGCGGGCCAGTCGCTGCTCGAGGTGCTGCGCCAGGGCTTCAAGATCTGCTCGGTGAAGGACGGCTGCGCGCCGCAGGGCCAGTGCGGCTGCTGCCTCGCGCTCGTGGACGGTTCTCCCAAGAACTCCTGCGCCGTACCGGCGGAGAAGGCGGACGGAAAGTCGATCCTGACGCTCGAGGGCGTCCCCGACGCCGAGAAGAAGCTCTACGCCGACGCCTTCCAGGCCGCCGCCGGCGTGCAGTGCGGCTTCTGCACGCCCGGGCTCACGCTGCGCATCAAGTGGCTCACCGACGCCGACCGGCTGCTCTCGCGCGCCGACATCGCGAAGGCGCTCGACGGGCACCTGTGCCGCTGCACCGGGTACGTGAAGATCGTCGACGCGGTCGAGCTCATCCACGCGGCGAAGCGCGGCGGCCCGCACCCCGTCCCGGTCACGGACGGCGGCGTCGGTAAGCCGCTCCAGCGCTACCAGGGCGGCGATCTCGCGATCGGCGTCCGGCCCTTCGTGGCCGACCTCGACGCGCCGGGGCTCCTGCACGGCGTGGTCGTCCTGTCGCGCCACGCGCGCGCGAAGGTGCTGCGGATCGACACGGCGAAGGCGCGGGCGCTGCCCGGCGTCGTGGCGGTCGCGACGGCGAAGGACGTGCCCGGGAACCGCTGGGTCGGGATCCTCTACCCGGACTGGCCGGTGTTCGTGGCCGAGGGCGAGGAGGTTCGCGCCGTCGGCGACGTGGTCGCCGCCATCGCGGCCGAGAGCCCGCGGGTCGCGCGCGAGGCGGCGGCGCTCGTCGAGGTCCTGTACGAGCCGCTGCCGGCGGTGCTCGATCCAGCGGAGGCGATCAAGCCGGGCGCGCCGCGCGTGAACCCCAAGCACGAGAACGTGCTCTCGGTGACGCGCTTCCAGCGCGGTGACGTGGACGCGGCGCTCGCCGCCTCCGCACACGTCGTCACGGGCACCTGGGCCACGCAGCGCATCGAGCACCTCTTCCTCGAGCCCGAGGCGGCGCTCGCGGTGCCGAAGCCGGATGGGCGGCTCCACCTCTACAGCCAGGGACAGGGGATCTTCGACGACCGGCGCCAGGTCGCGTCGGTGCTCGGCGAGGCCGAGGAGCGCGTGTTCGCCGAGCTGGTCCCGAACGGCGGCGCCTTCGGCGGCAAGGAGGACATGAGCATCCAGGCGCAGACGGCGCTGCTCGCGCGGATGACCGACCGCCCGGTGCGCCTGACGCTCAACCGCGAGGAGTCGATCCGGCTCCACCCGAAGCGCCACCCGATCACCATGAGCTACACGGTGGGGTGCGACGCCGAGGGCCGCCTCACGGCCGCGAAGATCCGGCTGCTCGGCGACTCCGGCGCCTACGCCTCCGTCGGCGGCAAGGTGCTCGAGCGCGCCGCGGGCCACGCCTGCGGGCCTTACCGCGTGCCCGCCGTCGACGTCGAGGGCATCGCCGCCTACACGAACAACCCGCCCTGCGGCGCGATGCGCGGCTTCGGCGTGAACCAGACCGCGTTCGCGATGGAGGGCTGCATGGACCTCCTCGCGGCGAAGGCCGGCCTCGACGGCTGGGAGATCCGCTTCCGCAACGCGCTGCACGTCGGCGACACGTTCACCACTGGTCAGGTGCTCGAGAAGTCGGTCGGCCTCGAGCGGACGCTCCTCGCGGTGAAGGACGCGTACCGCGCCGCGCGCGCCGAGGGCCGCGCGGTGGGCATCGCCTGCGGCGTCAAGAACTCGGGCATCGGCAACGGCGTCGTCGAGGAGGGGAAGTGCCGCCTCGTCATCGAGGCGGGCGGGACCATCGGCCTCTACGCCGGCTTCACGGAGATGGGGCAGGGGCTCCTCACGGTCATCACGCAGTGCGCGGTGGAGGTGACGCGGCTGCCGGCGGCGATCTTCCGGCCGCGCATCGACTCGCGCTTCGAGCTGGGCGCCGGCCAGACCACCGGCTCGCGCGGGACGCTCCTCGCCGGCCGCGGCACGGTCGACGCGGCGCAGAAGCTCCGCGCCGACCTCGATCGCGGCATGACGCTGTCGGATCTCGTCGGCAAGGAGTACGTGGGCGAGTGCCGCATCGACGACACCACCGCGCCCGGGCAGACGAAGAACGGCAAGGTGAAGACGCACACCTCGTTCGGCTGGGCGACGCAGGTGGTGGTGCTCGACGGCGCCGGCAAGCTCGAGCGGGTCATCGCGGCGCACGACGTGGGGCGCGCGATCAACCCGCAGCAGTGCGAGGCCCAGATCGAGGGATCGGTGCACATGGGCCTCGGCTATGCGCTCACCGAGGAGCTGCCCTGCAAGGACGGCATGCCGGTGACGTTCAAGCTGCGCGACATCGGGGTCCTGCGCGCGCAGCACATGCCGAAGGTGGAGGTGCTCCTCGTCGAGGACCCCGAGCCGGAGGGCCCGTTCGGCGCGAAGGGTGTGGGCGAGATCGGGCTCGTGCCCACCGCCGGGGCGGTGGCGGGTGCGCTCGAGGCGTTCGACGGCGTGCGCCGGATGCGCCTCCCGATGAAGGACTCGCCCGCGGCCCGCGCCATCAACGTGGGGCGGATCAAGGACGACGACCGCGAGAGCTGGCACTAGCGCGGCCCTTCGACTCCGCTGCGCTCCGCTCAGGGTGAACGGGGATTGAGACATGGCCACTGACCTTCGCATCGACGGCGAGCGCCTCTCGCGGCGGCTCGCGGACCTCGCTCGCCTCGGCGGGCTCCCCGGCGGCGGCGTCTGCCGCCTCGCGCTCACCGACGACGACAAGCTCGCCCGCGATCAGGTGGTGAGGTGGATGCGCGAGCTGGGGCTCGCGGTGACGATCGACGGCATCGGCAACGCCGTCGGCGTCCGCCAGGGCCGCGAGGCCGGGCCGCCGGTGATGATGGGGAGCCACATCGACACCGTCCGCACGGGCGGGCCCTACGACGGGAACCTCGGCGTCATGGCCGGGCTCGAGGTGGTCGCGGCCCTGAACGACGCCGGCGTCGTGACGCGGCGGCCGCTCGCGGTCGCGTTCTTCACGAACGAGGAGGGCTCCCGCTTCCAGCCCGACATGATGGGGAGCCTCGTCTACGCCGGTGCGCTGCCGCTCGACCGCGCGCTCGCGACGGTGGGCATCGACGGCACGAGCGTCGGCGAGAACCTGGCGCGCATCGGCTACGCCGGCGACGGCCCGCTGGGCGGACCGGGCCAGGTGCACGCCTACGTCGAGCTGCACGTGGAGCAGGGCCCGGTGCTCGAGGCCGAGGGCTTCACCATTGGTGCGGTGGAGGGCGTGCAGGGCATCTCCTGGACCGAGCTCACGATCACCGGGCAGTCGAACCACGCCGGCACGACGCCGATGCGGCTGCGCCACGACGCGGGGTACGTCGCCGCCGAGATCGCCGCCTTTGCGCGGCGGCTCGCGCGCGAGCTGGGCGGGGACCAGGTCGCGACCGTCGGCGCGCTCACGCTCTCGCCCAACCTCGTGAACGTCGTCGCGAACAGGGCGCTGATGACCGTCGACCTCCGCAACACCGACGAGGCGACGCTGCAGCAGGCGGAGCGCCGGCTCTTCGCCTTCGTCGAGGAGGCCGCCGCGGCGGAGGGCGTGAAGGTCGCGCGCCGCTCGCTCGCGCGCTTCGAGCCGGTCGCCTTCCCGCCGCGGCTCGTCGCCCGGGTCGAGGCCATCGCGAAGGAGCTCGGCCTCTCCGTGAAGCGCCTCCCGAGCGGCGCCGGGCACGACGCGCAGATCCTCGCCGCCATCTGCCCGGCCTGCATGATCTTCGTGCCGAGCGTCCGCGGCATCAGCCACAACGTCGAGGAGTACACGAGCCCCGCCGACATCGCCGCCGGCGCGAACGTGCTCCTCCGGCTCGTGCTGGAGCTCGCGAGCTGATGATGCTGGCGGTGCTAACTTGGTATGAGCGCATCAGATGGGGGGTCTTGGGGGGAGAGTTCTCCCCCCGGACTGAGGCGCCGAAGGCGCCGGAAATCGCCTCATGGCGGGACGGTGCCGATCCGGATCGACTCGACCGGCCGCCGCCATGAGGCAGGTCATCAGGGACGCGCTCATCGTCAACGGCGACGGCGCGACTGCGCCGTTCGCGGGCGACGTGCTCGTCGACGGCGATCGCATCGCCGCGCTCGGCGTGGTGGCGCCGTCGGATCTCGCGT
>JBJMQK010000484.1:0-2972 GCA_045802735.1 Anaeromyxobacteraceae bacterium
GCGCGAGAGCACGAGCTTGACCGTCCCATCGGGCTGCTGCTCCTCCTTCGTGAGGCGGTAGCCCTTCCGCTCGAGCTCCTCGGTGACGCGGGAGTAGGCGTAGCGCTGGGCGACGCGTCCGGCGAGCGCGGCGCCGCGCCCTCCACAATCCGCCGGGACGAACGTCGCGCGCTGCGTCTTCGCGTCCAGCTTCACGCCCACCGTGGCGCCGCTCGCGTCGGTCGCGACGTAGTCCACGGCGTGCGTCTCCCCCGCCTCGGTGCGGAGGCGGCGCTCGGCGCGCACCTCGGCGCCGGCCTCGGCGAGCGCCTTCATGAGCAGCGCGAGCCCCTGCACCGCGACGACGATCTCCACGCCCTGTGACACGGCTCACCTCCAGAAGCGGCGCCGCCAGCGCGGGCGCTGCGGCGAGAAGAGGACCGAGACGACGAGCGCGACCACCACGATCGCGGCCGGCTGCCGCCGCGCGAGCGCGTAGACGACGGTGCCGAGGACCAGGGCGAGCAGCGCGGCGATGACGCCCATGCGCCAGCGCGGATCGCGGATGAGCGAGAGCAGGCGCAGGCCGACGGGGCGGACGTCGCGCCCTGTCCACGCGTCGTCGTCCTCGCCGTACGTACCCCCGGCGCCCCAGCCGTCGCGCTCGAGCCGCCGCCGCTCGCGGTCTCCGACCTCGCGCGCGAGCGCCTCGGCCGCGGCACGCTGCGCGCGGGCGCCCTCCTCCTCGGCGCGCCGCGCCGCCTCGCGCCGCTCGGCGTTCTCGCGGTCGATGTCCGCGGTCTCGCGCCGCCGCTCGGCCCAGAGCCGCTCGTTGAAGACGCGCTGCTCGTCGGAGTGCAGATCGGCGCCGCAGTTCGGGCACGCGCTCGCGAAGCGGCCGCTGTCGACCTCGCA
Organism: Anaeromyxobacteraceae bacterium; assembly: GCA_045802735.1. Classification (GTDB taxonomy): domain Bacteria; phylum Myxococcota; class Myxococcia; order Myxococcales; family Anaeromyxobacteraceae; genus Anaeromyxobacter_A. The sequence continues at coordinate 895 of JBJMQK010000484.1, forward strand.
GCGGCAGCAGCGGCGAAAGGGCTGCTCGTCGTCCGGGGCGAGGTCGAGCTCGAGCCCGGTCGTGCGCGGGGGATCGCGGAAGCGGGAAGCGGACGGCGTCGGCGGGGGTTCGGGGGCGGAGCCCCCGTTCAGAAGATGCGAAGCCGGCGGCCGCTCGCGAAGCGAGCCAGCGCCGGAGGCGCTGCCGCCGGGGCCCTTCGACTCCGCGCCTGCGGCGCTACGCTCAGGGCGAACGGAGACGTTCGCGGTCGGGGTCGGGGTCGAGGTCGAGGTCGCCGGGCCCGCGACGCAGTCGAAGCGCGTGGGGCCCCGCGCCGGCGGCTCGTCCGCGCCTTCGCGGCGCGGTCGCTCGAGGTGCAGGAAGCGGCGGAGCCCGTCGCCCATCGCTATCCGAACCGCGTCGCGAGCGGCCCCGGCACGGCCTCGGGCGCGGCGCCGGACGCGGGGCGCGTGCGCGTCTTCGCCCACGCGCGCAGACGCTCGATGTCCTCGCGCATCGTCGTCGCGAGCGGGAACGACTCCGCCACCGCGCGCTCGAGGTGCCCCTGCGCGAGCTCCTTCCCCTCGGCGAACGCGTCGTACAGCGCCGACACGATCGCCTGCTCGATCTCGGCGCCGCTGAACGCCTCGGCGGCGGCCGCGAGGCGGTCGAGGTCGAAGGCCTCGAGGGCGCGGCCCCGCCGCCGCACGTGGATGCCGAAGATGTCCTTGCGCTCCGGCGCGGCCGGGAGGTCGATGAAGAAGATCTCGTCGAAGCGCCCCTTGCGCAGGAGCTCCGGGGGCAGGGCGTCGATGCGGTTCGCGGTCGCGACCACGAACACCGGCGCGGTCTTCTCCTGGAGCCAGGTGAGGAGCGCGCCGAAGACGCGCGCGGTGACCCCGCCGTCGGACGCGCCCGACGACGAGGAGCCGGAGAGCGCCTTCTCGATCTCGTCCACCCACAGCACGGCCGGCGCGACGCTCTCGGCGACGCGGATGGCGCGGCGGAGGTTCTCCTCCGACGACCCGACGAGCCCGCTGAAGATGCGACCCATGTCGAGCCGCAGGAGCGGCAGCCGCCACTGCGCGGCGATGGCCTTCGCGGTGAGGCTCTTCCCGCAGCCCTGCACGCCGAGGAGCAGGAGCCCGCGCGGCTCCGGGAGCCCGAAACGCCGCGCCGCCTCGCCGAACGCGGCGCCGCGGCGCGCGAGCCACGCCTTGAGGAGGTCGAGGCCGCCCACGTTCGCGAGGCTCTCGTCGGTCGGGTAGTACTCGAGGAGCCCGCTCTTGCGGATGACCTGGCGCTTCTCCTCGAGGACGAGCGCGACGTCGTCGCGGTCGAGCCGCCCGTCGTGGGCGATCGCCTTCGCGAACGCGTTCTCCGCCTCGGTGAGCGTGAGGCCGAGCGCGCTCTTGATGAGCGCCTCCGCGTCGGCGGCGGTGAGGTCGATCGTGGCGCGGTTCCCCTTCCGGACCACCGTCACGATGTCCTTCAGGAGCTGGAGGAGGTCCTGCGCGGTGGGGAGCGGCACGTCGACGACCGAGATCTCCTTCTCCAGCTCGGGCGGGATGTGCAGCGTCGGAGAGAGCAGGACGACCGTCGTGTAGGTGGACTTGAGCGTCTGTGCGAGCTCGCGCAGCGCGCGGATGACGGTGGGGTCGGAGAGGAACGGGTGGAAGTCCTTCAGCACGACGAGCGACGGCTCCGCGAGCTTCTCGATCGCGCCGAGCGCCTCCACGGGATCCTTGCCGCCCTCGCCCGCGCCGGGCCGCGCGCCGCCCGCGTGGCGCAGGCCGCGCGTGATCGACCAGGTGAGCAGCTCCTTCCCGTGGCCGCGCGCGATCTCGGCGAGGATCGCCTCGACCCGCGCCTCCTCGAAGGTGACGAGGTAGAGCAGCGGGTAGCGCGCCCGGATGAGCGTGTCGAGCTCGCGCACGAAGGGCGGCGCGGCTTTGGCGGCGGCGGGTTCCGGGACGGCCATCCGCGCGAGCATAGGCGAAACGGAGGCGGGCCCGCTCTCCCGTGGTCGGGGAGGGTGTGGGTGGGGGTGGGCAGCCCTTCGACTCCGCGCCTGCGGCGCTACGCTCAGGGCGAACGG